>PGYF01000002.1:5204-32846 GCA_002839535.1 Nitrospira bacterium HGW-Nitrospira-1 | reverse complement strand
TTTTATAGAGTGGCATAATCATAATAAGCCCGGCTATTTCTGGGCTCATGATAATATTGACAATTATTTAGTAAGTCTGGGTTCATGGACTGGCGCTCGTCCGATTCTTGTAGTAAAGAAGTAAAGAAATCCGGCACACGCCGACGCTGGACCAAGACCAGCACGCCGACGCCGACGGCCACACCGTCCATAGGGTGTTCTAGAGAAACGACGTCAGGGGACGTTGATACCTAATGCGGAGTTGAGCCGTAGGTAACGAGCCGTTGGAACTTTAGTTCCATAAGGCGAGGAACCTATCGGTCTCGAATGACTGATTAGATAGCCGCCAGCGGCGGCTCAACCAGTCGAAAGGTAACTGGGGTTTGGGGTGACACCCCGATTTAAAAAAGTGGGACACTGAAAACCAGAGCCCTATTACGGCGGACATTTGCCGCAGACCGAGGTAAAGAGCGCCGTGCTCAGATACCTGTCACCCCTGTCAGGGAGGATTACAACTATCGTCCCTTTGCCGATCTCCCCGGCCATCATCAGCGCGCCGGCCACGGCAGCGCCGCCGCTCATCCCTGCAAAAATACCTTCCTGCAATGCGAGCTTTCTGGTGGTATCGAATGCATCGTCATCACCCACGTTTATCTTTTGATCCGGAAAAGCCGGATCAAATATCTTCGGCACAATTGATTCATTCATATTCTTCAGTCCCTGCACCCTGTGACCGAGGAATGGCTCCACACCGACAATACGTATGCGAGGATTAAACTCCTTCAGCCTTTTGCCTGCTCCCATCAATGTCCCTGTTGTGCCCATGCCGGCAACAAACATATCAATATTGCCGCCTGTCTGTTCAATAATCTCTCTGCCGGTTGTCTCATAGTGCGCCTTGACATTGGAGGGATTATCAAACTGGTTCGGCATAAAATAACCATTTTGAGACTCTTCTAAAATCCTGTGCGCAAGCTTTATCGCTCCATCAGTCGCCTCTTTCCCGGGACTGAGAACAACCTCCGCGCCAAAGGCCTCGAGTATCTTTCTCCTTTCGAGGCTCACGCACTCAGGCATCACCAGTTTCACTTTGTAGCCCTTTGCAGCGCCGACCATGGCCAGACCGATCCCTGTATTGCCTGAAGTCGCCTCAAGAATCGTATCGCCTTTTTTAATAATGCCTGCCTCTTCGGCGTCGGAAATCATGTAATAGGCTATTCTGTCCTTTACAGAACCGCCAGGATTATTCCCTTCAAGCTTAACGAGGATTTTAACCTGGGGATAAGGATTTATCGCCTCTAATGCAACGAGAGGGGTATTGCCGATACAGTCAAGAATTCCCATATGTCCTCCTTCTGCAAAAATACCGGATATTTCAATATAACAAATTTTAGAACCTCTTTGAAAGTAATTTCAATAATTGACTTGAAAATCCCTATAAGTTAATATTTTCGTATGCATTTACACGCGGATTATGTGTCCCTCCATCTGCATACGGAATACAGCCTCCTTGACGGCGCTATCAGAATAAAAGAGCTGGTGGAGCGGGCGAAAGAGTTTAAAATGCCTGCCATCACAATGACCGACCACGGGAACCTTTTTGGCGCAGTCGAGTTTTATAAACAGGCAACGAAGGCCGGCCTAAAGCCGATCATCGGCTGTGAGTTGTATGTTGCGCCGGGAAGCCGTCATGACAGGGGAAGTTCCGGGCATGAAGAAGTTTCCTTTCACCTGGTCCTCCTTGCGCGGGACAATGCAGGATACAAAAACCTTGTCACCTTGGTCACCAAGGCCTATCTGGAGGGCTTTTATTACAAGCCGAGGGTGGATATGGACCTCCTTGAGCAATACAGCGGGGGCCTCATAGCTCTTTCAGCATGCCTCAAAGGGGAGATCCCATATTGCCTCCAGCGGGGGATGCTGGAGCGTGCGCGGGAACGGGCACTCCAGTACAAGCATATCTTCGGACCGGAGAATTTTTACTTCGAACTCCAGGCAAACGGTCTGCCCGAGCAGATCGAGGTGAATAAACAATTGATAGAACTTGGCGGAGAACTCCATATCGGTCTTGTTGCCACGAATGACTGTCATTACCTGAAAAAGGAAGACGCCAGGGCCCATGAGGTGCTCCTCTGCATCCAGACCGGCAAGACACTCAAGGATACGAGCAGGATGAAGTTCAGCTCCAATGAGTTTTATTTTAAAGCGCCTGCTGAGATGAAAGAGGCGTTCAAGGACGCGCCTGAGGCCATTGCAAATACGCTGACAATCGCCAAACGGTGCAATGTTACTTTTGAACTCGGGAAAAGTCTTCTCCCACATTGTAAAACCAGCGACGGTGAAGAACCTTACGCAATGCTTTTGAGACTGGCCAACGAAGGACTGGCCAGAAAACACGGACCAGATGTGCCCGAGGTGTACAGGGAAAGATTAAAGACTGAACTTGAGGTGATAAGGAAGATGGGGTATGCCTCATATTTTCTTATTGTCTGGGATTTTATCAGCTATGCCAGAAGCAGGGACATTCCGGTTGGCCCAGGCAGGGGATCTGCAGCCGGGAGTCTCGTCTCTTACTGCCTTGATATTACCGAGATAGATCCGATCAAATATGGCCTGCTCTTTGAACGCTTTCTGAATCCTGAAAGAATAAGCATGCCTGATATTGACGTTGATTTTTGCCAGGACAGGAGGGGCGAGGTCATAACCTATGTCTCGGAAAAATACGGCAAAGACCATGTTGCCCAGATAATCACCTTCGGCACCATGGCTGCCAAGGCAGCTATCAGGGATGTCGGCCGCGCGATGGACATGCCCTATGCCGAAGTCGACAGGATAGCAAAATTAGTCCCGAATATGCCGAAGATAACTATTGAATCTGCCATGAAGCAGGAGCCGCAGCTAAAGGAATTATACGATGCAAATGACAAGGTGAGTGGACTGCTGGATATTGCAATGAGGCTCGAGGGCCTCAACAGACACGCCTCAACACACGCAGCCGGTGTTGTTATCTCGCCGGAGCCGCTGACCGAATATACCCCGCTTTACAAGAGCCCTTCAGATGAAAGCATCATGACGCAGTTTGATATGGGGTCTATCGAGGGCATTGGACTTCTCAAGTTCGATTTTCTCGGTCTTAAGACGCTTACGGTCATACATAAAACATTCAACTATATAAAACAGAGCGGCGCCGAAGTCTCTCTCAAAGATATTCCCCTTGATGATGCTATGACCTATGAACTCCTCAGCTCCGGCCAGACCACCGGCATATTCCAGCTCGAAAGCGCCGGCATGAAAGATATTCTCGTAAAGATGACCCCAAACAGGATAGAAGACCTGATTGCGCTTGTCGCCCTTTACAGACCGGGCCCGATAGGAAGCGGCATGATCGACGATTTCATTAAAAGGAAAAAAGGGAAGGTCCCTGTGAAGTATGATCTTCCGCAATTAAAAGAAATACTTGATGAGACCTACGGGGTAATCCTCTATCAGGAGCAGGTCATGAGGATAGCGAACAAGCTCGCCAATTTCTCCCTCGGTCAGGCCGATATACTGAGAAAGGCGATGGGAAAGAAGAATATCGAGGTAATGGAAAAGCAGAAAGAGCGTTTTGTCAATGGCGCTGTGGCAGGCGGCATCAACGAAAAGAAGGCCTCAAAGCTATTTGACCTTCTGGCGAACTTTGCTGAATACGGCTTCAACAAGTCTCATTCCGCTGCCTATGCGTTTGTTTCCTATCAGACAGCCTGGCTCAAGGCCCATTATCCGGTAGAATTTATGGCTGCAACATTGAGCATGGATATCCATGATACTGATAAGATCGTAAAGTCCATTAATGAATGCAGGCAGATGAACATAGATATCCTCCCTCCCGACATTAATCTTTCGGCCAGTGAGTTTCTGGTAGTGGGTAATTCCATACGGTTTGGTCTTGCCGCTGTCAAAGGCGTAGGCGCTGCTGCAATAGAATCGATTGTAGAGGCAAGGAATGCAGCCGGCCCCTTTACCTCCATAGAGGATTTTACCAGGAGGGCCGATACCAGGAAGGTGAACAAGAAAGTGCTTGAGAGTCTTGTAAAGGCAGGGGCCTTTGATTCGCTGGGGATAACAAGGGCGGCTGCCATGAGTTCCGTGACCTCAATCCTGAATGGATCCGGCATAGGCAGAGATACAGGGCAACAGAGTATCTTTGGCGAGGATACATTTGCGCCCGAGCCGATGGCCGAGGAATGGGACGAGACTGAGTTGCTGCGAAATGAGAAAGAATCTCTCGGATTTTATATAACCGGGCATCCGCTTACAAAATATGATGCGATGCTTACAAAAATCAAGGCAAGAAAGACTGCCGAGCTTGAACATATCTCCGACCGCTCTGATATAATCATCGGCGGCATACTGAGGAGCATAAAGAAGAAGAATGTAAAGTCCACGGGCGACCTGATGGCATATCTGACTTTGGAGGATGACGAAGGAAGTGTAGAGGTGATAGTATTCCCTGAGTTATACAAAAACAGCGTTCATGTGCTGAAGAAGGACATGCTTCTTCTGGTAAAAGGCACAATCGATAAAGATGAAAAAGGGGTCAGGGTGCGGGCAAAGGAAGTCTCGAATCTTGAAGACGCGGGCAATATCAACCTCAGACGGATGGACATCTGTATTGAGGATTCCATAGGAAGCAGTGAAAACCTCAGGGGCATCAGAGACCTTGTTGCGCAATATCCCGGGGGTTGTCAGCTTTTTCTGAAGATAATACTGGGGAAATCTCAAATCTTGATAGCAACCGGCATGAACGTAAGCCCTGATCATATTCTGTTAAACAGGCTGGAGGATATGGTCGGCAGGGGGACGGTGACTTTTTCATGATAAAGTGCTATCTGGAGTTTGAAAAACCGATTGAGGAACTGGAATTAAAGATTGAGGAAATGAAAAGGATTTCAGACGGGAAGGACGTAAATTTATCAGGGGAGATCAGAAAACTCGAAAAAAAGGTGAAAGACCTGAGAACAGAGATATTCTCGAAGCTCACGCCATGGCAGAAAACGCTGCTCGCCAGACATCCTGACAGACCCTATACGCTTGATTACATAAACCTGATAACAGAGGAATTTCTGGAACTCCACGGTGACAGGCGGTTCGCTGATGATAAGGCCGTCATCGGAGGCCTCGCTAAGATAAAGGGCGCGCCTGTTGTTATCATAGGCCACCAGAAAGGCCGCGGCACAAAGGAGAGGATACGGCGTAATTTCGGACAGCCTCATCCTGAAGGCTACCGAAAGGCGTTACGGCTTATGGAAATGGCTGAAAAGTTCAAAAGGCCTATTGTCAACCTGATCGATACCCCTGGGGCATATCCGGGAATCGGACCCGAGGAACGCGGCCAGGGTGAGGCCATTGCCTCTAATCTCATGCACATGTCGAGGCTGAGAACTCCGATAGTGTCTGTTGTTATCGGCGAAGGGGGCAGCGGCGGGGCACTTGCACTCAGCGTTGCGGACAGGCTTTATATGCTGGAGCATTCGGTATATTCCGTAATATCGCCTGAAGGCTGCGCCGCGATACTCTGGAGGAAGAACGGTGAACTGAATGCCGAAGATTTCTCAAGGGCGTCCGAGTCCCTCAAATTGACAGCCCAGGACCTTCTGCGTTTTAAGATAATAGACGATATTATCCCCGAGCCTTCCGGCGGGGCGCATATGGATGTTGAGCAGACTGCACGGAATATTTCCGACAGGGTCATGCAGACGATCGAGGAACTGAAAACCAGGACGCCCGGAAAGCTTGTTGAAGAACGGTATAGGAGGCTCAAGAAAATCGGGAGCTTTGTCGAAGAGGCATAATGATTGCTTTTCAGACAGGGAATATTTTATGCCAATAATAAAAAAACAAAAAGGGGAGCGGGGAGATTTTCTAATTCATGTCTATTCAATTATTCGCCCCTTAATATAAAATTTGCAACAGAATGCCCAGAGATCCTCAAAACAGCGACGTCCCGGAATTGCAGAAAAAGCTTGCGTCTGTTCCTGAAAAACCAGGCGTGTACCTTTTTCAGGATGAGTTTCATAAAGTCCTTTACGTGGGAAAGGCCAGGGAATTACGGAACCGCCTCAGGAGTTATTTCCAGAAATCCTATGCCCTTGACCCGAGAAAATCCGCGATGATGGGGAGTGTCGGCGACTTTGAATATACCGTAACAGGGAATGAACTTGAGGCCCTTGTCCTGGAAGCAAACCTCATAAAGCAGCACAGACCGCGCTATAACATACTCTTGCGGGACGATAAGAGTTACCCCTATCTGAAGCTCACCCTGAATGAAAAGTGGCCCCGTCTTCTGGTAGTAAGAAGGATCCGGAAGGATGGGGCGCGGTATTTTGGTCCCTATGTCCCTTCAGGGCCGATGTGGAGCGCCCTTTCTTTTATCAGGAATAATTTCCCTGTCCGGACCTGTAAATATTCCCTTGAAAAACGGATGAGGCCTTGTATCCAGCATCAGATCAAGAGGTGCGTTGCGCCCTGCACCGGTGAATTTGACCACAGAGAATATCTCCGCATAATTCAGGATATCAGGCTTTTGCTTGAAGGAAAAAATAAAGGGCTTCTGGCGTCGCTCGAAAAAAAGATGCGGAGGCTTTCCGAAGAAATGAGGTATGAAGATGCTGTGCTTGTGAGAGATCGCATAAGGGCCATTCAGAGGATATCCGAGACCCAGAAGGCGGCGGCTCAGGGGCTTGGCGATGTTGATGTAATAGGTATTTTCAGAACAGGAAACATTCTTGCCGTTAAAATACTTTTTTCGCGGAACGGCATCATGATCGGCTTTAGGGATTTTTATTTAAAAGATATTGCCGGAGAATCAGACAGCTGTCTGATTAAGAATTTTATCGAACAGTTTTACGCAAAAGAGATCATTCCGCCGGCTGAGGTGATATGCCCGCTCATGCCTGAAGACGCCCCTTTATTGTCTGCATGGCTGTCAGAAAAAAGAGGGGGTCATGTAAGCATTGCGACGCCGAAACGCGGCATAAAGAAAAAGCTTCTGGTGATGGCAGAGGAAAATGCGAGGATCCACTCGCTGAGCGCCGGCGATACGGGAAAGAGTCTGGCGCTTGAAGAGATTGCCTCAAGACTACATTTTCAGAGTATACCACAGTCCATCGGCGCCTTCGATATCTCGAATATGGGGGGAAAAGAGGCTGTAGGGGCCTTTGTATACTGGGAAAACGGAGAGTTCAAAAAACAGCTCTACCGCCATATCAAAATGGATGCGGTCAAGGGACCGGACGACTATGCGATGATGAAAGAGATGGTGAAGCGGACGATCAATAATCCGGCAGGCGAATTGCCTGATATGATGATAATCGACGGGGGCAGGGAGCATCTCGAAGCTGCCCTGAGTGTTTTCCGTGAAAACCATATAAAAGATAAATATATAGTCGGGCTTGCCAAGGACCCTGACAGGATTTTTTTGCATGGGGAAAGATGGCCCGTTGACCTTGAAGACGGAAGGCCTTCGTCCCTGCTTTTAAAGAAGATAAGGGATGAGGTCCATCGTTTTGCGATCCTCTATCACAAGAAACTCCGTTCCAGAAAAGCTCTTGAGTCTCCTCTTGAAAAGATTTACGGGGTGGGCAGAAAAAGGCATTTTGCATTACTGAAACATTTTGGTAGTATAGAGGCCATACGGCGGGCTACGGGCGAAGAAATAGCAGGCCTCAAGGGGTTTAACAGGAAGATAGCTGAAGATATTCTGGCAGCATTGAAAAAATAGAAAGATACGGAGATACAATGAATATTTACATATCCGGCTCAATGGCCTACGACAGAATAATGGACTTTCCGGGGAAGTTTTCCGATCACATTCTCCCTGACAAGCTCCATATCCTCAATGTCAGTTTTACAGTGAACGGGATGGCGGAAAAATTCGGGGGCACTGCGGGTAATATTGCTTATTCACTGGGCCTTCTCAGGGAGCAACCCATTATTATCGCCACGATCGGCAGGGACTATGGGCGCTATTTTGAATGGCTGCAGAAGAACAATATCTCTGTCGAGGGGATAAAAATTTTAGATGATGAGTTCACAGCCGGGGCGTACATAACAACCGACAAGGCTGACAATCAGATAACAGGATTTAACCCAGGGGCAATGAAATATCCCTCCGTATTCAATGTGGATGCGATAGAGCCTGAAAATTCGATAGTCCTGATCGCGCCTGGAAACCTTCAGGATATGATCGAATATGCAGCGGCCTGCAGGGATAAGGGGATTCGCTATATCTGCGATCCAGGGCAGTCGCTGACCCAATGGGAAGGCAATACCCTCAGGGAGTGGCTTGAGGGGGCCGCAATGCTTATCTCCAATGACTATGAACTCCATATGATTATAAAGATGACGGGCGTGGAGAAAAAGGAACTGTCAGGTCTGGTTTCCACCATTATCACAACCCTTGGTGAAGAAGGCTCTATGATAAGCGCCAGGGGGAAAGATATTATTGTGCCTGCAGCCAAAGTATCCGAGGTGCTTGACCCTACAGGAGCGGGTGATGCTTACAGGGCCGGGCTTCTTAAAGGGATTGCCATGGGCAGGGATCTCCAGACAGCGGCAAAGATGGGCGCTGTTTCGGCAACGTATGCGATAGAGAAATACGGGACGCAAGAACATTGTTTTACGTATGAGGATTTTGCTGAAAGATACAGACAGAATTTCGGCGTGCTGTAAAACCGGGCGGACGGCAAAATACCGCTCAGATCAACCCAAATAATGCATTTTTCGGGATTACGAAAAGCCTTACTGAATGCCTTGTGAGAGTTTTACTTATGTCTTTTTGCCTGGGCCTGCTGAATCTTGACCCTTCTGCCCATCATGATTACGTCATCCACTGAACGGATTACGCGGTCGGCAAGTTCTGCCGGCACCTCGACAAAGGTGAACTTGTCGAAGACGTCTATTTTCCCGATCTTGCTTTGAGGAATATTGGCCTCTGCGGCGATTGACTTTATGATGTCAGGCACTTTTACCTTGTCTTTTCTGCCGATCGTCATGAACAGGCGGACTATGCCGGTCTTCTCCCTTTCCCTCGGCTCTTCAATGTGCTGCTCTTTCGGCTCGCCAAAGGCCATATGAAAGGCTGCTGCCGCAATATCGGCAAAACTGAAATGCTCTGATAAATCCCTGATGAAAGGTTCGTATGCAGCATGTTTGTTCTGTGAGATTATTTCAGAAATATCTTTGGTGATATTCTTCTCTTTCGCCTTGATGACATCCTGTGAGGAGGGCAGTTTTTTGCGGTCGATGGTTGTCCTGACAGTTCTTTCGATCAGCCGGAGATGGTTATATTCCCTCGGCGTTACCAGGGTTATGGCGATCCCGGATTTCCCTGCCCTTCCGGTCCTGCCTATCCTGTGTATGTAACTGTCAGGGTTTTGTGGAATGCTGTAGTTGATTACGTGGGTGACATTTTTTATGTCGAGCCCCCTTGCTGCAACGTCTGTTGCGACCAGGACGTCAATCATCCCTTTTTTAAATTTTCCCATGACCTCGTCCCGCCGGGCCTGGGTATAATCGCCGTGAAGCGCGCTTGCATTATATCCCATCTGTTCCAGCTTCATTGCGACTTCATCCACGTCCCTCTTGGTATGACAGAAGACAATCGCCAGTTTCGGGTCCTCTACATCAAGGAGTCTGGAGAGGGCATTTATTTTGTCAACATCGCGCACCTCATAAAAAACCTGTTTGATTTCCGTCACCACGAGGTCCTTCGGGTTGATCCGGATTTTTTCCGGGTTCCTCATGTATCTTTTGGCGATGTTCATGATTGGCTGGGGCATTGTCGCTGAAAACAGGAGCGTCTGCCTCTCCGGCGGAGTGGTTTTAAGAATCGTCTCGATGTCCTCAACAAACCCCATATCGAGCATCTCGTCTGCCTCATCAAGGACAACGATCTTTATCTCTGAAAGCGATATGGTCTTTCTCTTTATATGGTCAATGACGCGGCCAGGGGTCCCGACAACCACATCAACCCCTTTTTTCAGCGCCCTAATCTGGGTGTCTATGGCTTTGCCTCCGTAGACCGGGAGTACAACGATATTCTTTTTGGCGCCTATCTTGTTGATCTCCTGCGCTACCTGGACTGCAAGTTCCCGCGTAGGTTCAAGGATGATCGCGAATGGCTTTTTGCTTTTCCGGTGCAATTCAACAATCGGAATACCGAAGGCAGCTGTTTTTCCTGTTCCTGTCTGGGCCTGCCCGACGATGTCCTTGCCTCCCATGACCATGGGTATTGCGGAAATCTGTATTGGCGTCGGCTCCTCATATCCCATAATTGATATTGATTTCAGCGTCTCTTTACTAAGTGAAAAATCTTCAAATTTCATAATGCATTAACCTTTCTTGTTTGCCTTCTATGTAACATAAAACCCCTGGAATTTTCTAAAAGAAGGTGCTGAAGGCGCTATAGTTTATACGTTTTAATGCCGTATTTTACACATACTCAACAGTTTTAGCTATGAAAGAAATAAGATAAGCCATATGTCCTCGTTATCTTTGCGCCCAAATTGAGCGATTCTCATGCTTTGTCATTCCCCGACCATCCGGTCAGGCGTTTGACTGAGCTCACGCCGAAGGCCGGCAATGACACTTGCACGTTTTAGAATTCCAGCCTGGCGCCGACAATCTGGCCTGCTATGGCAGCCAAAAGCAGTATCGGTATATAGCGGTAATCAAGATGTAAAAACAGCCGCGCCAAAACAACCAGTGGAATCGGCAAATGGATATATAAAAACCACTTGAAAGAGAATTTTTTTTGCTTGCCTCTGAAATATCCGAAAAACAGGTTCAGACAAAAAGTAAAGAGAGAGAGAGCTATGACCGGAAGGATATTGGAAGAAAAAACCATTTTCAAAAATACCTTAATTATTGCCGCTCAGTCAAGCTGCCGGGAAACCATTGTCATTCCGAGCGAAGCGAGGAATCTTGTCTTTTAAATAGGTTGCGGAATAAAGATTTCTCCCTGCGGTCGAAATGACAAATTAAAATCTCCCCTCACCCCTCTTTGCCAAATAGGGGAAACAGCGCAAAATGACCTGCACTCTTATGCGAAGACCCAGAACAAAAACTTTTATCTTGACTTTTTTCATATAATCATATATAAATACATTTATATGAAAAATACCAGGACCCGGGTTTATGGGGGAAAGGCAACAGGAGGCAGCATGCTTAAACTTGAACAATTAAATAAAAAACGCAGGAGGCTTCAATTATACACATGGCCTGGACTTCCGATTGTAATAATCGGGGGATGGTTTTATCCAAAATTAGGCTTTTTTCTGCTTGGCTGTATGCTTGGAGCTATAACAATCGCGTTTTATAAAGGAAGGGCATGGTGCGACTGGATGTGCCCGAGGGGAAGTTTTTATGACCTCTTCATACAAAAGATAAGCCTTAAGAGGGAGATACCGTCCTTCTTCAGAAAAACCGGCTTTCGTGTCTTTATGCTTGCCCTGCTCCTTGGGGTTTTGGGGTCGCAGATTTATATATTATGGGGCGACATTAATGGAATTGGGCTGGCAATGGTAAGACTTTTAACTGTTACGACTGCCCTCGGCATTGTGCTTGGGGTAATTTACCAGCAACGCATATGGTGTCATATATGTCCGATGGGCACGATAAGCAATTATTTGGCTGAAGGGAAAAACCCGCTCAGAATATCCGAACAGTGCAATGCAGCCTGCAAGTTATGCTCTAAGGTTTGTCCTATGCAGCTAAAACCTTGCGAATATAAAGATGATGGAATTATGAGGGATAATGATTGCATCAAATGTTCAACCTGCATAGCTGCCTGTCCGAAAAATGCCTTACAGTTTGAGAAAAGAGGGATTTGAAAATCAGAATTTGCTAATCGCCTTCAGGATGCCGTTGAGCAAGGCAGCCGGCGTCGGCGGACAGCCGGGGATGTAAACATCCACAGGAATAATCTTGCTGACTCCGCCGAGGGACGCGTAACTCTCTCCGAATATGCCCCCGTTGCAGCCGCAATCACCAACCGCAACCACCAGTTTTGGAGAAGGGGTTGCATTATATGTCCTGCGAAGCGCTATCTCCATATTCCTCGTCACCGGCCCTGTGACCAGGAGCATATCGGCAAAACGCGGAGACGCGGTAAAATGTATGCCGTATCTCTCGCAGTTATAGATCGGATTATTTATGGCATGTATCTCAAGTTCACAGCCGTTACAGGAGCCTGCATCCACCTGCCTTATCGCAAGACTTCCGCTGAAACGTTTTCTGACAGTCTCCTCAAGTCTGGCGCCAACCTGTTCAATCTCAGCAGTAACTTCCCCAGGAAGCGGCTCAGTTACTATGCCTGTACGAAATATCTGACGCAGTATCCGTATCATAGGTCATGCCCTGAATAAGACTGATTAAAGCTTTTATTGCAGAGCGGAAAATCAGGGACTATATTCCCGTGTATCGCCTGTTCAAGACCAAGCCAGTTTACGCTGGATGGGTCCCTGACCATACACCGGTTTACCTCGCCCTTTGGCCCTGCCTGAAGCCAATAGATTATCTCACCGCGCCAGCCTTCGACAGCAGAAAATCCTGCGCATTCGGCAGAAGGCAAAGTCACCGGGCTGGTGAGCCTACCCGCAGGGAGGTCTTCAAGCATCAGCCGTATAATGCGGATCGACTCCCTGACCTCGCCGATCCTCACCTTTACCCGCGCATAGACGTCGCCGGTAATAGGAACAGGCACATCCAACTCAATGCGATCATGCTGGTCATAAGGCGGAAAAGGATGATATATGCGGCAATCGAGATTGAGTCCGCTTGCCCTTGCAACTATCCCGACAACGCAGAGTTCCCGCGCCTTTTCAGGCTTGAGTACGCCTGTGTCTCTCACCCTGTCTTCTATGGAAGGGTTCTCCCTGTATATGTCCACAAGCCTGTCAAAATCCTTCGCCAGATAATCCAGTTCAGCCAGCATCTCCTGTTTTCCCTTTTCATCTATGTCCACTACAACCCCGCCGGGCACGACTTTATCCATGATAAAGCGGTGGCCGAAGAGTTTAAGGTTGGTGCGCAGTACCATCTCCTTCAGCCTCATCATCTGATAGAGCATAAAGGCAAAGGCAGCATCATTACAGATAGCGCCGATATCACCGAGATGGTTTGCTATGCGCTCTCTCTCAAGGAAGATCGCCCTGAGCCAATGCGCCCTTTCCGTGAGCGCGCAGCCTGTCATGGACTCAAGCGCCATGCAATAGGCGATGCTGTGCGCAACCGTTGTATCGCCCGATACCCGCCCGGCAAGCCTGAAGCCGTCTTCCCATCTCATTGACTCAAACCGTTTTTCTATGCCCTTATGAACATACCCCAGCCTCTCTTCAAGATTGATAATTGTCTCGCCGACCGCCTGGAAGCGGAAATGTCCGGGCTCGATAATGCCTGCATGCACAGGCCCGACGGGTATCTCATATACTCCTTCACCCTCTGCCTTAATCCAATCGTATTGACCTGCAACCCTCGGCATGGGCCTTGATGCATCAAATGACTTTCTCAAGGGGTATGCATCCTGAGGCCAGTCCTCAAATTTAATCCATGGTCTGAGGTCAGGATGATTGAGCGGTTTGACTCCCATAAGGCTTTCTATCTGCCGTTCAAAGCGGTAGGCAGGAAGAAAGATATTCGTAATGCTCGGAAACGCAGGATCATCTGCCGGAATCTGGATTTTTACGATAAGATATTCAGATCCCCACCGGTAACAGGCGAATATTCCATAACCTCTTCCAAACAGAGTTTCATCTGTCGCCCATTCCGCAGCAAGCAGGGCATACTCGTTTTTCATAGCCTTTGCAGCGTCCGTAAACTTCTCTCTCGGCACTGCGCAGTAGTGTACAGAGACCGGATACTGGTATGCCTCAATGAATTGTACGGCCTTGCCAAGTGATGAGATTATTGCTTTTTTCAATATGCTCATTTCATTAACTCCACTGCCTTATGGAACCACAGGCTGAGGAAATCCGGCAGATAAACACCGATAGCCAGAACCAGTACAATATGCAGCAAAACAGGCATATGCGCCACTTTCAAGGTCTTCTGGTATGAAGGCGCATCTCCAAAGACCATCGGCTGCACCCTTCTGAGGAGCGCGGCAAAGGCTACCCCAAGCCCGACGAGGAGAAAGGGGGTCAGGAAAGGAGCGTCCTTTATTGTTGCAGTCAGTATCAGAAACTCGCTCGTAAAAACCCCGAAAGGAGGCATCCCGATAATCGCCATGACCCCGATCATCAATCCCCAGCCGACAAGCGGACTGCCTTTGATAATGCCCCGTATCCTGTCCATATCCTGTGTCTGATGCATCTGCGATACGTGTCCCACAGTAAAAAATATCGAGGATTTTGCCAGGCTATGGACGAGCATATGAAGGAGGCCGCCAAAGGTTGCAAGGGGAGTTCCCAGGCCAAAGGCAAAGGTCGTTATCCCCATATGCTCTATGGAAGAATAGGAAAACATGCGCTTGATGTCCTTCTGTCTCAGCAAAGAGAACGCCGCAACCAGGATAGAAAGCAGGCCAAAGCCCATCATGATGTTGCCGGCAAAATGCGTTCCGGTTGAACCGTCAACAAGCGTCTTGCATCTCACCAGGGCATAGAGCGCAATATTCAATAACAGGCCTGAAAGCACCGCAGAGACCGGCGTAGGCCCCTCGCTGTGCGCGTCAGGGAGCCAGTTATGAAGAGGGACGAGCCCCACTTTTGTGCCGTATCCTACCATAAGAAAGACAAAGGCCAAAGACATGACTGTGGGCTCAAGACTTCCGCTCACCCGGCTCAGGTTTGTCCACAGGAGCGCCTCCCCGCCTTCGCCCAGCACTTTTTCAGCGGCAAAATAAAGGAGCACTGTGCCAAAAAGCGCCTGGGCAATACCAACACCGCAGAGGATAAAATATTTCCATGCAGCCTCGATCGCTCGCGGCGTCCGATAGAGTGATACAAGCAGCACTGTGGACAGGGTGGCCAGTTCCATCGCAATCCACAAGACGCCTACGTTATTGGTCAAAAGACAAAGCAGCATTGCAAAAATAAAGAGCTGGAACATCGCATGATAAAACCGCATACCCCAGTGGCCGACACTGCCATGCTCTCTCTCCCTGCGCATATATCTCCTGCTGAATATCGCTGTTGTCATTGAGACAAAAGAGGTGAGCACACAAAGATAGACATTAAAGGCGTCTACAAAGAAAAACTTCCCTCCTGCAAGCATCGGGCCTCCGTAATATACCTTCAAGGCAAGCACAAGCCCGGCCAGAAATGTTAAAGCAGAGCCCAGAATGTTTATCTCAGGGGCGAACTTTCTGTCGCCGACAAACCCCAGGGCAACAGCGGCAAGAAGCGGCGCTACAAGTAAAACGAGCAGTTCCATTCAGTCACCCTCCTTGAGTCTTGCCATCTGCTCAACATTCAGGCTGTCAAAAGACGTGTGTATATGAAAGAAGAATATTCCGAAAATAAACGCCGCAATCAATACATCGAGGGCAACGCCGAGTTCAACCACAAGGGGCATCCCGTATGTCGCGCTGGTGGCTGCGAAAAACAGGCCGTTTTCCATCGCAAGGAAACCTATTATCTGGGTTACAGCATGTCTTCTGGTTATCATCATCAAAAGCCCGATCAGGACTGTTGCAAGCGCTATCGGGAGCACTGAACGCGTTACAAGAGTCGAAAGCTCCCTGACAGGCGCGGTCAGATGATAGGAAAAAATGACGAGCGCTACCCCTATCAGCATGGTAAGCGGGACGTTTACCACTGTCTCTATTTCCCTGTGGATTCTCAGCCTCCGGACAAGAACATGCAGGATATAGGGCAGCAAAATAACCTTCAGTGACAGCGTCAGAAGCGACGATATGTAGAGATGACGCTGGCCGGCCATAAAACCCACAACCGCAGTGCTTATCGAAAGAAAAAGCCCCTGCCAGGCAAAGAGATGGATAAGCGCGGTCATCCTCCTCTGCACCAGCATACCAAATGCTGTCAGGAGCACGAGCGCTGCAAGGAAACCGATTATCTGTGCCGCAATCTGCATAGTCATTTACTCCAGAATAAAATATGATAACATCCCCAGCGTAGCCAGTAAAAAGGCAGACCCGAGGAATTCGGTCAGGCGAAAAAGCCGCATTTTCGCCAGCCCTGTCTCTATCAATACGAGAAAAACAGCCTCAATGCCAAGCTTCAGACCCATAAAAAAGAATGCTGAAAATACGGCGTAAAGGTCGCCTGAGGCAGCAATACCCCAGGGGAAAAAAGCCGCTATCCCGAGCGTGAAAAAAAGAAAGAGTTTCATCATCCCTGCCCATTCAACAAGCGCAAGATACCTGCCGGAGTATTCCAGTATCATCGCTTCATGGATCATTGTAAGCTCCAGATGGGTTGCAGGATTGTCTACCGGTATCCGCCCGGTCTCTGCTATGGCTACCAGAAGAAAGGCCAGAAATGCAAATGCCATTGAAGGCCTGAAGACCGACTGGCCGCTCAGGATGACCTGCGTCATCTGAGAAAGCGATGTGGTTCCGCCGGCCAGTGACATGGTAAAGATCGCCATGAGCATCGCAGGCTCTGCAAGCGATGCGATCGTCATTTCACGGCTTGAGCCCATGCCGCCAAAGGCCGTGCCTATATCCATGCCGGCCAATGCTGTAAAGAATCGCGCAATGGCAAAGAGACTCACCAGCACAATAACATCAGCTGTGGCTGCCAAAGGCAGATCCGTAGACAGTATTGGGATGATGCAGCCTGCAAGCAAGGCCACCCCAAAGACAAGATAAGGGGTAAAACGAAATATCCACGAGGCATTTTCAGCCAGCACAACATCCTTGGAAAAGAGCTTTCTGATGTCCCTGTAAGGCTGAAACAGTCCAGGAGAACTGCGGCCCTGTGACCAGCATTTCAGCATCTTCACCCATCCGGCAAAAACAGGCGCAATTGCAAGGAGAACAAGGATCTGTAAAATCTCTATAACAAAGGGATACAGCTTCATCACAGAAACACCAGAAGGACAATAATAGTTATAAAAGAATAAATAAGATAGACCTGTATGCGGCCCTGCTGAAGCCTGCCGAGATGACGCGCTATCCAGAAACTGGATACAACGATCGGCTGATACAACCATCCCCAGAAACGATCCCGTATGCGGAGCGAATAATTCAGTCTTACGGGGAAGGCTGCATGACCTGGGTTGGAACCTGCCCTGACCCGCTCCCTGATGCTGAACAGGAAACCGAATATCCTCCGAATAGGCATGGCAAATGACGTCGCATTGTACTGCATCCGTGGATTGATCTTTTCAAACCCGCAGTCCCAGACAGGCGCCCGGTGTATCTTGCCGGGCCGCACATGCAGGAGAAGGAATGTCGAAACTACTACCGCCATTATCCCCCAAAAAACGATCATGCCGGAGTATGAGGCGCGTTCAGGGGCAACAGGCGTAAGCCACATCCAACCGTAAGCTCCAGATGATGCGCCGATCTTCGACCCGACCAATTGCGCTGAAAGCGTATCCATCCAGCCGATAAACATGGCAGGTAAAATCCCGAGTAAAAGACAGGTAAGCGCCGCCATTATCATCCCAAAACGCATGGGCCAGTTTGCTTCATGGACAGAGGGATTATGGTGACCTCTCCAATGGCCTAAAAAAGTCACCCCGAAGGCCTTTACAAAACAGGCAGCGGCAAGCGCCCCGGTAAGGGCCAAAAGCGCAGCGCCAAGCGGGATAAGCAATTTTAACAAAGGGTTGGGCAGCCCAGGCGAAAGCAGAAAAGCCTGAAAGGTGAGCCATTCAGATACAAACCCGTTAAAGGGCGGCAGCGCAGAAATCGAGACACAGCCCACAAGAAAAAGCGCAGCGGTCCAGGGCATCCGGTGGATGAGGCCGCCCATCTCTTCCATGTTCCGTTCGTTCGTAGCGTGGAGCACGGCGCCCGCGCCCATAAACAGAAGGCCCTTGAACATGGCGTGATTCATGGTGTGGTAAAGCCCTGCGATAAGGGCAAGGGCTGCCAGTAACGGCAGCTTAAATGAAGTAAATATCATCGCAAGACCAATGCCGATGAGAATAATGCCGATGTTTTCAACAGAATGATACGCAAGCAGCCTCTTTAAATCATGCTGCATAAGCGCATAGAGCACGCCCATAACAGCGGATATAAGCCCCAGCGCCAGCGCCAGCGCCCCCCACCACCAGGGGAATACCTTGATGAGGTCAAAGGTTACACGGATTATGCCGTATATGGCGGTCTTGAGCATCACACCGCTCATCAGTGCGGAGACGTTTGAAGGCGCTACAGGGTGTGCCTCAGGCAGCCAGACATGCAGCGGGACTATTCCGGCCTTTGCGGCAAACCCGAAAAAGGCCAACAGAAAAGCAGCGGTTGCCCCGCCAACAGGAAACTGCGTGGCGCGCATGGCGTCGAAGGTATAACCGCTGAAATCTTTGAAGCCTGTTGCCAGGCCTGCCAATATACCAAAAGACAAAAGGATGGCGATAGCGCCAACATGGGCAACCACCATGTAGAGAAAGGCCGCCCGTCTGTTTTCTATGCGCTCATGCTCAAACAAAACGAGGAAGTACGAGGCTGCTGCCATAATCTCCCATGATATGAGAAAAATCAGGGCATCGTCTGCCATGACCACCATAAACATCCCGGCGATAAAGAGGCAATAAAATACAACGAGGCTTGTTACTGATCTTTTCCCCAGAAACCCCCTGACATATCCGATAGAATAAACAGAGACAAAAAATGATAACAGTCCTATGACCGTAAGAAAGAACCCTGAAAGTGGATCAAGCCGCAGATGAAACGGCAGGTCAGGAAGACCAAACAATAAAACGATCTTCTCTGTTACGCCGCCTGCGACTGTCCAGGCCCCGGCAATAAAGCCAAGCAATGAAGCGGCTGCAGCAAGCGAAAAACAAATATCTATCATCAACCGCTGCCTCCGGCTTAAAAGAAAAGTGAACATAGCCAGGAACAAAAATAAAAGCACAGCTGAAGATGCTATATCAATAGGGGTAAATATCACTTTCCCTCCTCATAAAAATAAGGAATGCAACTTGAGCCATCAGGGAAGGCCCAGTAGAGCGACCTGGCGTCTGCTTTATTTAATGCAATATGTATTTCAGTATAGGTCTTTCCTCAATTGTCCAGTTTTTGGGGAGTATTATAAATTAAAAAAATTCCTCGATGCCTTGTATCGGGGTCCACACAAAAAATTCCCTTCATATTAATGGGACAGCGGCCGGATATTCACCTCCTTCTTTATTCTTTATTGGTCGGGAATTTTTATTGTCCGGTTTTACTTTGTAACACTAATATAAAAAAATCTGACTTTAATTGTCAATTTCGGTCTGTGCCCCTGCATTGATGTTATAATACATCATGTGTTCTCCGAATCTTTTCGTAAAAAGGACAGGGCCAAGCCATTTCATCAATCATTATAGACGGGTATAACCTGATCGGCATTGATCATGACGACTTGAACAGGCAGAGGGAGCAGCTCATCCTCCAGCTTATCGAATACAAAAAGATAAAAGGCCATGATATCACCGTTGTCTTTGACGGCTGGAAATCCGGCAGCAGCAAAGAAGATCTGTCAATAACCGGCGGAGTAAGGGTCATCTACTCCAGGCTTGGCGAAAAAGCGGATGCTGTCATCAAAAGAATAATCAGCAGGGAAAAGAAAGAGTGGATCGTCATAAGTTCAGACAGGGAGATAATGTCCCATGCGTGGTCTTGCGGTTCAGCGCCCATTCCCTCATCGGAATTCCAGTCCTTTATCAACAAGCGCGGGATATTCGCAGTCTGGGAATACGAACTTATAGAAGAAGATTATGACGAAGACCGTCAGAGGAAAGGCAACCCCCTGAAGCCTTCGAAAAAGGAAAAGGCCTTGATGAGGGCGCGCAAAAAACTATGAACAAAAACAGTATCCGCAATCTCAGACCTGCAGATGCGCTGAACCTTGCCTTCCTGTTCTTCCTTACGCTTATTACAGCGGTTTTTTACCGGAGGGTAGCCAACCCCATTTTACTAATCATGCTCTATTCAGGACTGCTCTTTTTTCAGGCGCTGCTTATCAAAATAAGGAACCAAAACCGTCTTGTCAATCTGACGCATGACCTTCTCTTCCCTACGGCATGCATAATCCTTGTCTTTGACAGTCTCGAGAGGATCGTCCATTACATAAACCCAGGCGATATTGACCCGCTTCTGATAAGGCTTGACTATCTGCTCTTTGGCGGACACCCGACAGTCATGCTCGAAGGCGTCATGACGCCGTTACTGACCGATATCCTCCAGACAGCGTATTCGAGTTATTATTTTCTGCCGATAACACTCGGCATTGTACTGAAGGCAAAGGGGAATGATAAGGCGTTTGACCGTTCACTCTTCCTCATCATGCTCTGTTTTTATCTGTCATACCTTGGATACATGCTCATGCCTGCCCTTGGCCCGAGATTTACAATGGACCACCTGCAGAGCAGGGCGCTTGAAGGCCTCTTCATGGCAGCCCCCCTCCAAGAGTTCCTCAACAGGCTTGAAGGGGTCAAGAGAGACGCCTTCCCCAGCGGTCATACTGCCGTAACACTTACCGTAGTCTATCTTGCCTGGCGCTTTGAAAAAAAACTCTTTGCTGTTTTTCTGCCTGTTGCCCTTGCCTTGATTGTCTCCACGGTTTACTGCAGGTATCATTATGTGGTGGATGTAATAGCAGGGATTGCTCTGGCCCTGTTTACAATTGGAGCGGGAGAAAAATATTATGGATACCGGATAAAGAATACGGATTATTGAGAACAAAAAGGCGAAGTCGCGCCAAGTCCATATCATTGCCTCGCAGCTTTTCAGATCTGCCTGATTTTTAGGCATGAAGCGCCTCTGTTTTAAGCAGGACATGTTTTGTTTTGAGTAAATTTTGTTGTTTTTCAATAGGTTTTATTCCGGCATAACACTTGCAGTACCTAACACATTATACATTACGATTTTGAGGAGGTGAGAGATGAAGAAGATTGAGGCAACAATCAAACCCTTTAAACTGGACGAAGTCAAAGACGCCTTGAATGAGATAGGTATTCAGGGAATGACGGTGACTGAAGTAAAGGGCTTCGGAAGACAAAAGGGGCATACTGAATTGTATAGAGGCGCAGAATATGTGGTTGATTTCATACCGAAGATAAAGATAGAGATCGTGACCTCTGACAGCCTTGCCCCGAAGGTTGTGGATGCAATAGAGAAAGCGGCCAGGACAGGCAAAATAGGCGATGGCAAGATATTCGTATATACCATAGAGGAAGTAATAAGAATAAGGACAGGCGAAAAAGGAGAGGCAGCTGTATAAAGACAGGGGTTAGAGATTCGGGTTTAGGGATTCGCAAAAAAAACCAATCCCCAACACCAAAGCCCCAACCCCAAATAACTAACACAGGAGGAGCAATATGACACCAAAAGACGTAATCAAGTTAGCTCAGGAAAACAAGGCGGTTATGGCAAATTTCAAGTTCCTTGATTTCCCCGGAATCTGGCAGCATTTTGCAGTGCCGGTAGCAGAATTAAGGGAGGAGATATTTGAGGAGGGTCTTGGCTTTGACGCTTCGTCGATCAGGGGATGGCAGGCTATTCACACCTCTGACATGCTTATTATGCCTGACGCTGACACTGCTTTTATGGATCCGTTTATGGAATATCCGACAATTAGTCTGATATGCAATGTTGTGGACCCTATCACCAGGGAATTCTACTCAAGGGATCCAAGATATATTGCGCAGAAGGCTGAAAATTTTCTCAAGTCAACAGGTATCGGCGATACTGCATATTTCGGTCCTGAGGCGGAGTTCTTTATCTTCGACGGCGTCCGGTTTGATCAGAACTCACATAGCGGCTATTATTTTATTGACTCGACCGAGGGCATCTGGAATTCCGGCAAAGAGGAGAACCCGAACCTCGGCTATAAGCCAAGGCATAAGGAAGGCTATTTCCCTGTGCCTCCGACTGACAGCCAGGTGAATCTCAGGACAGAGATGGTGATGGAAATGCTCAAGTGCGGCATCTATGTTGAAAGAGAACACCACGAGGTTGCAACAGCCGGTCAGGCGGAGATCGACATGAGATTTGATTCCCTTGTCAAGATGGCTGACAAGAACATGCTCTTTAAATACATAATCAAGAATGTTGCAAGAAGACATGGGAAGACGGCAACCTTTATGCCGAAACCCCTATTCGGCGACAATGGCTCTGGAATGCATGTCCATCAGAGCATCTGGAAAGGAGGGAAGCCCCTTTTTGCCGGCAACGGATATGCGGGCTTGAGCGAACTGGCGCTTTATTATATCGGCGGCATACTGAAGCACGCCCCGGCGCTCGCTGCCTTGACAAACCCGACAACAAACTCTTATAAACGACTGACGCCGGGTTTTGAGGCGCCGGTCAATCTCGCATACTCTGCAAGAAACCGTTCTGCATCAATAAGAATACCTACCTATTCCGCAAGTCCGAAGACAAAGAGGGTTGAAGTCAGGTTCCCTGATCCGTCGTGCAATACATACCTTGCGTTCTCTGCGATGCTGATGGCAGGTCTTGACGGTATAGAGAATAAGCTGCATCCGGGTGAGGCGCTTGACAAGGACATCTATGATCTCGGGCCTGAAGAGCTGGCCTCTGTGCCTACCATGCCGGCAAGCCTTGAAGATGCGCTTGACAACCTTGAGGCCGGCCATGAGTTTTTACTGAAAGGCGATGTGTTTACCCAGGATGTTATTGATACATGGATAAGCTACAAGAGGACCAAAGAGGTTGATGCGTTGAGGCTCAGACCGCATCCATACGAGTTCTTCCTGTACTATGATATTTAAGTCGTTACTGAAATAAAAGCGGATAAAGGGGAAAGGCTTTTGCCTTTCCCCTTATTTTTAGCGGATGCGCTGTCATAGAAAGTTTTCATTTTTCAATACAGTAAGTTATATTAGAAAATCGTGGATTACAAAAAGATTATACGCGGGTTTAAAGACAGAAATATTCTGGTTATAGGTGACATAATCCTTGACCATTACATATGGGGCAAGGTGACCAGGATTTCTCCTGAGGCCCCTGTCCCTGTCGTGGAAGTCACCCGTGAAAGCTTTCTGCTTGGCGGGGCTGCCAATGTCGCGCACAACATCACATCTCTTGGCGGCAGGGCATCGGTCGTTGGCATAAACGGTCAGGACATTGCAGGCGAGGCGCTGATGAATATCCTCAGCCAGAAAGGTGTGAACTGCGACGGAATCTTTACCGAGAACAGGCCGACAACCGTCAAAACGCGGGTTATTGCCCATAATCAGCAGGTGGTCAGGTTTGACAGGGAAGATAAAAAATATGTTGACGGAAAGATTTTGAAGGGCATACTGGGATATTTAAACTCTGTGATTACCCTGTATGATGCGGTAATTGTTTCCGATTATCAAAAAGGAATGGTATCTTCTGAGCTTATCAGGGACATTGTAAAAAAGGCCAAGCCGAAGGACATGTTTATCGCTGTTGATCCAAAGGTCGGTCATTTTGATTTTTATAAAGGCGTTTCCCTGATAACCCCTAATGTTATGGAGGCCTCAGTCGGTTCGCATATAGAGATCAAAGATGACAAGACGCTGCTCAAGGCAGGAAAGAATTTAATGAAAAAACTTTCCTGCAAGGCTGTCCTGATTACCAGAGGTGAGCAGGGGATGAGTCTCTTTGAAAAAAATAAAGTCACGCATATTCCAACTGTTGCCAGAAAGGTCTATGATGTAACCGGAGCCGGCGACACCGTAATCTCCGCCTTTACCCTTGCCTATGTATCAGGCGCTGATATGGAAGAGGCAGCCGTGATTGCAAACCATGCGGCAGGCATTGTCGTCGGCGAGGTCGGCACAGCGGTCGCAACTCCGGAGCAGCTTTTAACAGTAACGAGTAATGAGTAATGAGTTAGAAAAAAATAATATTAAGCCCCTTACGCCTCACGCCTCACGCCTCACGCCTCACCCATCACAGCCTGTAAAGGCGGTTGCATTATATTCAGGAGGGCTTGACAGCACGCTGGCTGTACTGACTGTCTGTAGGCAGGGTATCGAAGTAACAGCAGTAACTTTTCTGCATCATTTCGGCTGCGACATATCCGATACGTCCTCATGTTCAAAAGCCCATTTTTCTGCTGCTGAAAAATTCGGGTTTGAAGTCAGGCTGTTCCATCTTGCGGATAAGTTTATACAGATTGTAAAGGACCCGAAGTTCGGATACGGCAAGAACATGAACCCCTGCATGGACTGCAGGATACTTATGCTTAAGGAAGCCAAAGATTTTATGGAGACGACAGGCGCTGAATTTCTTATAACCGGCGAAGTAATCGGCCAAAGACCAATGAGCCAGAGGCGAGACGCTCTTGATATCATTGACAGGGAGGCGGGATTAAAAGGACTTATCTTAAGACCCTTGAGCGCAAAGCTTATGAAACCGACTGTGATGGAAGAGGGGGGTATTGTAAACAGGGATTTACTCTATGGCTTCAGCGGCCGGTCAAGAAAACCCCAGTTGGCGCTTGCCGGCGAGTTTGGGCTTGTGGATTATTCTCCGCCGGCAGGGGGTTGCTTATTGACAGAGCCGAATTACTCGTTCAAATTAAGAGAGCTCCTTGACCATGATGCTGATCCATCGCTTGAGGACATATCTCTCCTGCGGCTCGGAAGACATTTCAGAATATCCAACAACTGCAAGATAATCGTCGGCAGGAACAGACAGGAAAACGAGTCGCTGCTTTCAATAGATGGCGGGAAGAGTATACACCTGCTGGTTGAAGATTATGCAAGTCCTGTTGCGCTTGTGTGTGGAAAGGCAACAGAAGAGATTATCCAAACCGCTGCAAGCCTCTGCGCAAGGTATTCTGATGCAAGGCATCTGAGCGCTGTTGATGTGCGGGTTATTGACCGCAGCAGGGATTTCAAACTTCGTGTTACTCCGGCAGGAGAAGATATTATTGAACGTTTCAGGATAGAAGGGAGAAAGGCCTTTAAAGTCTGACTGGAACGCCTTTTGAACGAAGATACTCTTTGGCCTCTTTGACCGTAAATTCCCTGAAGTGAAATATTGAAGCCGCCAGTACAGCGTCAGCCTTTCCTGCTGTGAGCCCCTCGTAAAGATGTTCCAGTGTGCCTGCCCCTCCCGAGGCGATCACAGGAATCGAGACTGTTTCTGATATAGTGCGCGTCAGCTCGATATCGTAACCGTCTTTTGTCCCGTCTTTGTCCATGCTGGTGAGCATGAACTCGCCGGCCCCAAGCTCTTCCATCTTCTTTGCCCACGCAACAGCGTTGATCATCTTCATTTTTCTGCCGCCGTGCGTTGATATGGCCCAGGTTAATCTACCAGAGATATCAAGTATTACATCCTGCATCGACAAATCTGAAAACCATTTCTCTCCTGTTGCATCTGCCATGTTGTCAGCCGTCCTTTTTGCGTCTATGGCCACTACGATGCATTGACTTCCGAATTTCTCTGCAGCACGGCTGATGAAATAGGGGTCTTTTACGGCGGTTGTATTGATCGAGACCTTATCGCAGCCTGCCCTGAGCAGGTCTCTTATGTCGTCAAGTGTTTTAATGCCGCCGCCGACAGTCAGGGGCATAAAGACGTCTTCGGCTGTTTTTTCGACAACATCAAGGATGATCTTTCGTTTTTCGTGGGAAGCGGTAATATCCAGGAAGATGAGTTCGTCTGCTCCCTGTTTGTCATAGTAGAGGGCGTTTTCAACAGGGTCGCCTGCATCGCGGAGGTTTACAAAACTTACTCCCTTTACAACACGACCGTCTTTTACATCAAGGCATGGGATTATTCGTTTAGCAAGCATTACTCATCACGCATTACGGCCTTTAAGGCTTCTCTTAAATCAAGAGAGCCGGAGTAAATCGCCTTGCCTGTTATGGCCCCCCAGAGGTTTTTTATCTTCAGAAGATTCCTGATGTCTTCGATATTTGCGATACCGCCTGAGGCGATAACCGGGATATTCACTGTTTTTACCATATCTTCCAATGCAGGCAGATTTGGGCCTGTCAGCATCCCGTCCCGTGAGACGTCTGTATAGATGATCCCTGCAACCCCGATCAATTCAACCCTTTTGGCCAATTCCTTAGCCTCGATAGAACTGACCTCTTCCCAGCCTTTTACCGCGACCTTCCCGTCTTTGGCGTCTATGCCGACCAATATCTTCCCTGGGAATTTTCTGCATGCATCTGTTACAAATTGTACATCCTTGATTGCGGAAGTGCCGATGATTACCCTGTTAATGCCCGCAGAGACCAGTTTATCTACTGTTGAGATGTCCCTGATGCCGCCGCCAACCTCTATCACCATATTTACCGCTTTTCTGATCGCGAGAATATGTGAGTAATTTTTCTGGCTGCCGGTAAAAGCGCCGTCAAGGTCTACAACATGCAGGACTCTTGCGCCTGAAGACTCCCATTTTTTTGCTGTTGCAGAGGGGTTTTCCGAATAGACTGTAACAGCGTCTTTTCTGCCTTGCTGCAGTCTGACGCACTGTCCATCCTTCAAATCTATTGCAGGAATAATCCACATGTATTAATATAGCAAATCAAGGCGGTATTTTGCAGGAGGAATCTTCATTTTTTCCCCTAAGACGATAATATGGTAACCGAGAAAAATACAAAGAGTGTTTTTTGCAGTTTGCGGAAAAGCAAAAGCAGATTGAACAGGGCAGCGCTGTTGCTGTCTCTTGCCTTCTTTTTGTTTTTTTTGCCGGATGCCTCTGCCTTTAATACTCCGGAAAAGTTTATCTTTGATCTGACATGGGCTGGGGTGAAGGCAGGGACTGCAACGCTCGAAATAGCAAACTTTAACGGACATGCGAAGATTATTTCGACCGCCCGTTCCGCTGACTGGGTTTCTGTTTTTTATACTGTTGACGACAGAATAGAATCTCTCCTGCAAGGCGCTCAGACGCCGATGTTGAGCGGCTTGCCGCAAAGCTACAGAGTCAAGTTACGGGAAGGCAGCCATCGGCGTGATAAAGAAGTGATCTTTGACCATACAAATCTGCAGGCAACGTTCATAGACCATATCGGGGCTGAAAAAAATACCTATAAAATCGGGGAGAAGACCTTTGATCCTCTTGCGAGTTTTTATTATATCAGGACATTGAGGCTTGATGTCGGGAAATCGGTTTATGTGGACATATTCGACAGCAAGAAACTATGGAACGTTGAAGTGCAGGTTCTCAGAAAAGAAAAGATAAAAACAAATCTGGGAGAGTTTGATACTGTGGTGATAAAACCCATGATGAGGTCCGAGGGTATCTTTAACAGAAAAGGCGATATGTATATCTGGCTCACCGACGACCTGAAGCGTATCCCGGTAAAGATGCAGACAAAAGCGGCTGTAGGCTCCATTACCGCAACCCTGGTGGGAGGAACTTTTTAATAAATTTGTTTTGACTTTTGACGCCCTGCGCTCTTGGCGCAGGGTTCTTAACAATTCTACAGATGTCTGTCGGTAGGATTTATTTTTGGGTCTTCGTGGATGTGAGTGGGTAAAAATATTAGAAAAAGGCTATTCTTAAGATGATTCAAATGGAACGTTTACACGGGATTTCGTCATTCCAC
>PGYF01000002.1:0-5174 GCA_002839535.1 Nitrospira bacterium HGW-Nitrospira-1 | reverse complement strand
TTGAAAAAACGAATCCTGAGTGGAAGGATTTGTATGAAGATTTAATATCTGGATTCCCCGGTCAAGCCGGAGAATGACGGAGGGGGGTCGTGGAATGACATGATTTGTGACAAGAATGACCCACACGATTACGCGAAGACCCTTATTTTTTATAGCAAACTGAGAAATAGATAACTTCCTGGTGCAGAGTTCCTGTAAAAAAACAGGAATATGTAACCGAGAGGGCGGAGCTGTGCCAGAAGGACAGAAAAAAGATTATGGAACTAACCGAGACCTCAGAACTTTACTGGTATGTAGTTCATGTCAAATCAAGGCATGAATTTAAGGTACTGGATAGACTTACACGGGCCGGCATAGATACATTCCTGCCTATAGTTGAGAGGCTCAATAAATGGAAGGACAGGAAAAAACTGGTGGCATTTCCACTTTTCCCCGGTTATCTCTTTGTTCATATTCATAAAATTTACGATACTATGCTTGCTATTCTGAAAACGCCCGGCGTCGTGAAATTCATAGGCGTTGTTCCCGGTGAGCCCGAGCCTGTTTCGGAAGACCAGATAATTTCTTTAAAAAAGCTTGTTGAAAGCAAAGAATCCCTTGACCCCTATCCGTATTTGAAGGAAGGCCAGAGGGTAAGAATAAAAAGAGGTCCTCTTGCAGGAGTGGAAGGTATTCTTGCGGAGAGGAAAGGACAGCATCTCCTTGTCCTTTCCGTAGATATACTCAGGCAGGGTGTGTCGCTGAAGATAGACGCATTGGATGTAGAAAGAGTTTAGAGTAATGCGTAATGCGTGAAATCTTTTAAGGAAAAATTATATAGATAAATGACCGAATCATCATCAACACATCCACAAGAACACGTCCTCATCATCGAACCCGGCCGCAGCGAGAAAAACTACTGGACCGATCTCTGGCGATACCGTGAACTCTTTCTGATCCTGGCCTGGCGTGATATATCGGTGCGTTATAAGCAGACCATCATCGGGATTATCTGGGCAATTATCAAGCCCTTGCTCACTATGGTCGTCTTCACCGTCATCTTTGGCCGAATCGCCAAACTCCCCAGCGACGGCAACGCCCCTTACGCCATAATGGTCTTTGCCGCCATGCTCCCGTGGTCCCTTTTCTCAAACGCCCTGAGTGAATCATCCAATAGTCTGATCAGTAACGCCAATCTGATCGGCAAGGTTTACTTCCCCAGATTGATCATTCCCGCGGCAACTATGGTGACCGCTTTCATCGATTTTCTCGTCAGTTTCATTATCCTGATCGGCATGATGGTCTATTATCAATTCGCACCCGGCTGGCACATGCTGTTGCTGCCATGTTTTATCATCCTGGCCTTGCTGGCCAGCCTGGGCCCCGGTCTCTGGATTGCGTCGCTCAACGTGAAATACCGGGATTTCCGCTATATCATCCCGTTTGTGGTGCAGTTCGGTCTTTATGTTTCTCCTGTAGGATTTAGCAGCAAGATCATCCCGGAGCAATGGCGAATGCTTTACAGCCTCAATCCCATGGTGGGGGTGATTGATGGTTTCCGCTGGTGCATCCTGAGCGGCAACAGCTCCATTTACATGCCCGGCTTCCTGCTCAGCTTCGCCATCATCGCCTTTTTTGTCTGGTTAGGCGTCTCCCGTTTCCGCAAGGCAGAAAAAACCTTTGCCGATCTTATTTAGGTGAGGAGTGAGGGGTAAGGCGTGAGGTGTGAGGAAGGAGGAGTTAGGAGTGAGGAAACATCATGAATTGAAGGCATGGCAAGAGGCGATGGAACTTGTCAAGGAAATTTACCGAGTGACCAGAGACTTTCCGAAGGAAGAAATATATGGCCTTGTTAGTCAGATGCGCCGTGCAGCCGTGTCTATACCAAGCAATATAAGTGAAGGTGCTGCAAGAGGCGGAGACAGAGAGTTTATACAATTTCTGATTATTGCCAGGGGATCATTAAGCGAGCTTGAAACACAGTTGATTATTTCGAATGATCTCGGTTATATGCTGGACGTTCCTGATATTCAGGGAAAAATTGACAGACTTTTTTCATTGATCGGTGGATTACTACGAAGCCTTCGAGAACGCGGAAAGACAAAGGATAATAAAAATGTATAAATTATCACCTTTTTCCCCTCACCCTTCACGCCTCACTCCTCTCATTTACCCCTCACCCCTCACGCCTTACCCCTCACTACTATGACCGACATCGTCATCAAAGCTGAAAACCTCGGAAAAATGTATACCATCGGCCACCAAGCGGAAAGGGGCGGCTATGCTTCTTTCCGCGATGTGCTGATGCAGAATGCGCGAACCCTCTGGAACAAGTCCAAAGACCTGGCAACGGGGAAACCCATCATACAGGGCGATACATTGGAAGAAGTGTGGGCGCTCAAGGATGTGAGTTTTGAGATCCGACAGGGAGAGGCCGTGGGCATCATCGGCCGCAACGGGGCAGGGAAGTCCACGCTGCTCAAAGTCCTCTCCCGCATTACCGAACCTTCAACCGGGCGGGTGACCATTAAGGGTCGCGTAGCCAGTCTGCTGGAGGTGGGTACAGGTTTTCACCCGGAACTGTCCGGGCGGGAAAACATCTACCTGAATGGCACTATTCTGGGAATGACCCGGGCGGAAATAAAGCGTAAGTTTGACGAGATCGTAGCCTTTGCCGAGGTAGAGAAATATCTGGATACACCGGTCAAACGGTATTCGAGTGGGATGTATGTGCGCCTGGCTTTTGCCGTTGCCGCGCATCTGGAACCGGAGATATTGATCGTGGACGAGGTACTGGCGGTCGGGGATGCGAAATTTCAGAAGAAATGCCTGGGCAAGATGCAGGAGGTGGGAACGGAAGGACGGACAGTGCTGTTTGTAAGTCATAATATGGGTGCGATCGAACAACTGTGTTCCTCGGCAATGTTGCTGAAGAATGGCCAGATAAGCAGTAGAAGTGACAATGTCTTATCTGTTATAAAAGACTATGTTTTTGTGCATGATTCAAGCGACGCCCCCTGCTATTGGGAAAATCCGGGCACGGATGAATTCGACAATGATTATTTTAAACCGCTGAAATTTTACTTTTCAGATGAAACGGGCGGCGAAATCAGACAGATGCCGGTCAGAAATGATGAGGATATCTGGATTAATATTGTCGGCGAAGTTAGAAAATTGGACCCGGCGCTCTATTTCGGCATTGGTGTTTTCACCGAAACAGAGACATTCCTCTTCGGTTCCATGTTCTTTGACGGGCATCCAGATGTGTGGCCAAAAATTGATATTGGCATCAACACCTTAAAATGCCGACTTCCAAAACATACACTCAATGAAGGTGTCTATAAGGTAGAGGTACATGGAGGATTGCTGCATAAAGAATTTTATTTTTCCCCGGGCAGGGACAATCCAAAAATATTTTTTGAAATTAAGGGTGGTCTGAGTGAATCGCTGCTCTGGCTTGAAAAACGTTTGGGCTTATTCGCACCAGTATTTGAATGGAAAAATTAATGCTGGAGAATGGGAGTGCAAAATTGAGTTTGCAAGGTATGCTTAAAAAACACTGCAACCTGCGCTGTTCCATGTGCGTTCATCAAGAGATGACCCGGAAAAAGGGCGTCATGGGATGGCCGCTCTTTACGAAGATCATCGATGAGATTGCGGAGGTGGACAAACATGCCCGGGTCTGGATGGTCTTTTTCGGAGAGGCCCTGTTGTTAAAGCGAAGAAAACCGTCTATTTTCGACATGATTGCCTATGCGAAACAAAAAGGGCTCACCGATGTGGTTATGAATTCCAATGCCAATCTCCTTGATGAAAAGGCGGCAAGGGGTTTGATTGACGCCGGATTGGATGCCATCTATATCGGCCTCGATGCCTTTTGCCCGGAAACCTATGCCAAGGTCAGGGTCGGCGGCAACTACGAGAAAACCGTTGAAAACGTGATCGGTTTGATCCGACTCAAGAAGGAACTGGGGGTGGCAAAACCGGAGGTCTATGTCCAGTTTGTGGAGATGGATGTCAATGCAGCGGAAAAAGAGAGTTTTGTTAAATTCTGGACTGAACAGGGGGTGACTGTAAAGATCCGCCCTAAGGTCAGTTGGGCTGGTTCGATCAATGCTCCCAACCTCATCCTGGATAATGAAGATCGCTGGCCCTGTTACTGGGCCATGCAGACCATGTCCATCACCGACACCGGCAAGGTGGTGACCTGCGCCGTAGATCTTGATGCTCGGTACATAGCTGGGGATGTGAGTCAGAATTCATTGAGAGAGGTGTGGAATAGCGGGCTAAAGGAACTGCGCCAGTTACATGTTGAGAAAAAATTTGATAAACTTCCAGAGAATTGCAGGAATTGCAGGGATTGGCAGTCAGCCCGTGCGGATTATTATGCGGTGAATCCATAAGATGTGCGGCATTTGTGGTTTTACCGGCAAACGTGACGAGGCGACCCTGAAAAGGATGACGGATGCTATCTTCCATCGGGGTCCTGACGATGATGGTTATTATGCCGATGGGAATATTAACCTCGGTATGCGGCGACTGAGCATCATAGATTTGACCACGGGGCAACAGCCGATCCACAATGAAGACCGGCGTTTATGGACTGTTTTCAACGGCGAGATATACAACTTCCAGAAACTGCGGAAAGACCTGGAAGATAAAGGGCATCGCTTCTATACCGATCATTCCGATACGGAGGTGGTCGTTCACCTCTATGAACAATACGGGGAGGCGTTTCCCCATCGCCTCAACGGCATGTTCGCCCTGGCCCTGTGGGATCAAGAAAAGGAGAAGCTCCTTCTTGTCCGGGACCGGATGGGGGTCAAGCCCCTTTTCTATGCCGTTATCAACGGCAGGCTCCTCTTCGCCTCGGAAATCAAGGCCATTCTCAAGCATCCGGACTATCGGCGGGAGGTGAACTACGAGGCCGTTTATCACTATTTCACGCTTAAGAATATTCCGGCGCCGTTGACCGCTTTTCAGGGTATCGAGTCCCTTCTGCCCGGAGAAATGATGATCTTCGACCGGGGGAAAATCAAACGAAAAAAATGGTGGACGATCCGTTTTCAGGAAACGGAAGCGCCGGACGAGGCGGGCATTCAGAAAAAAATCCTGGAACTGTTGGAAGACGCCACGCGGCTGCGCATGATCAGCGATGTGCCATTCGGGGCCTACCTGAGCGGCGGCGTCGATTC
>PGYF01000182.1 GCA_002839535.1 Nitrospira bacterium HGW-Nitrospira-1 | reverse complement strand
TAATAAAACATATTTGACAGCAATTGCTGGTATTATGTCATCTTTGACTATTTCAAATAACAATCCGACACCAGGACAACAAATTACAATTACTGCAAACATTTCAAGCCCGCGCGCCGACACAACACCTGCGTATCCAGAACCTTCAGAATTATCATCATATTATTCAGCCCCTGTCAACGTTACTTTAAGTATTTACAATTCAACAGGTGCTTTAATTCATTCTTCATTTCAGCAAACAGCGCCAATTTACCAAGACAAAAATGCAACCTTATCATTCACTTATAGTGTTCCGTCAAATCTTCCGAGCGGAACTTATACTGCGAACATAACAACCCTGCCAAACGATCTTGCATGTATCAGCTCGCAAAGCCAAACTGCAGGTGTGAGTTTTACAGTTAGTTGTATAGATGCTGACGGCGATGGATATTGTAATTATAACGATTGCAACGACAACAACGCAAGCATTCATCCTGGCGCAACAGAAATTTGTGGCGACGGAATTGACAACAACTGACTGCGACGGAAAAACAGACAACCAAGATATAACGACGTGCCCCTCTATTCCATATTATTGCGACAACGACGGCGACCAGTATTTTGGTAGTAATGTAAATGGAACTTGCTACGGAACCGGTTGCGCTGTTTTGATAGGATGTCAGACAAATCCTGGAGACGACTGTAATGACTCAAATTATCAAGTAAATCCAGGAGCAACAGAAGAATATTATAACGGAATTGACGACGATTGCAACGTATCAACGCGCGACTGCGACCAAGACGCAGACGGATTTAACGCAACAAACACAGCAACAAATAACGTCTGTAATGGAAACGACTGCAACGACGACAACGCAAGCATAAACCCAAATGCAACAGACATTCCAGACAACGGAATAGATGAAGATTGTAGCGGACAGGACAGTAAAACAATTACTTGTTATGCAGACGCAGATAACGACGGATACACAAACAATACAAACACAACGACAAGCAGCAGTGACATTGGATGCCCAAACGGCTACAAAAACACGACTACTGATGAAGATTGCAACGATTTAAATTCCTCAATAAATCCAGGAGCAACAGAGATTTGCGGTAACAATG
>PGYF01000077.1 GCA_002839535.1 Nitrospira bacterium HGW-Nitrospira-1 | reverse complement strand
CCAATACAGATGCCGCCTTTCACGAAGCCGGTTAACTCGCCTATTGCTTTTTCTGCTGTTGCATAGAGGCTGAGTATTTCTTTTGCATATTTATATAAGACTTCTCCTGAAGGGGTCAGTGTGATCGCACCGCTGGACCGGTCAAAAAGCTTTGTTTCATATATCTCTTCCAGCGCCTGTATCTGCAGGCTTACCGCGGGCTGGGTAAGATGGATAATCTCTGATGTCTTCGAGAAGCTCTTTGTTTCAGCTACAGTAGAAAAGACTTTTAATTTATGGTCGTCCATCTAATCCCTTTAAAGAATAAATTTTTTCCAATAAATGCCGAAGCAGTCCATAAGCCGAGTTCTGTAATCCTAAAAATCAGGACCGTAGCCATTCCTCTAAGCCCTGACCTTACGATCAGGATCATGCAGCCTTACCCGTTCCGCCTCCCTGTCGAGACAGGGATTTAAAGGGGCCCCTCTCAATGCGGAACCTATTTGGCCTTGCTCCAGGTGGGGTTTGCCAAGCTGTCCGGTCACCCGTAACACTGGTGAGCTCTTACCTTCCGCCACTTCGGCGAATCTGCCTTTGACCGGCAGACACCTTTTCACCCTTTCCAGCCGGAACTAACGCTCCGGAGTTCAAAGTTTCCAGTTCAAAGTTCAAAGCCGGGTTGCCCTAACTCTTCACTCTTGACTGTTCACTCCTCACTTTCCAAACGGAGTTGGGAACTGGTGGTTTCCCTTTCTGTGGCACTTTCCTTCCCCCGCACATACGGGAGACTCCATGTTATGGAGCGCCTTGCCCTGTGGAGCTCGGACTTTCCTCCCGTCCGGAGTTTGCACTCCGGAGTTCAAAGTTCAAAGTATTAAGTTCCAAGTTAAGATGCCTTAAACTTTTCACCTTTCACTTCTCACTCTTCACTCGCACCAAGGTGCGTCGGGCGACTACCTGTTCTGCTCCGGCGTCGATAATGATTTATTATAAATTATATAATATTTTCTAAAAATAATAAAAGGAAATATTTTTATACAGACAGAAAACCTTGATTTCATCCTTCAGATGCAAAGAGGATACGACGGCACTGGGGACACTGGATAATTTCTTCATTCTTCATGATCTCGGCATAAAGCTGCGGGGGGATATTCATGTTACATCCCCAACAGAGTTCGTTCCGTGCAGTGGTAACTGCAACGCCATCACCCGAATCGCGCAGGAGGGTCATATAGGTTTTGTAAACCTCAGGGTCAATCCGGGCGACCATGACGGTCCTCTCTTCTTTCAAGGCAGCCAGCTCTTTTCCCTGCTCTGCCATTTCCGCATTCAGTTCTTTCTTGAAGGCATTGATCTTTTCGATCTCGGCATTTACTGAGGTTTCTTTTTCTTTCTGCTCTTTCGATACAGCATCAATTTCTTCCATAAGCTCAAGTACCTGGTCTTCTATGGTAAATATCTCTTTTTCAGAGGCCTCGATCTCTTTTTGATATGCCTGGTATTCCTTATTGGTCTTCAGATCGGAAACCCGCGCCTTCATTTTCCTGATTTTCTCTTGCGCATCGAGGAGCGCTGTTTCTTTCTCCCGCTTTTTTCTGGAGGCAATTTCATTCTTCTTCCTGACATTTTCAAGTTCCAGTTTTGCCTGTTTCAGGGGCTCATCGACCTCGAAAATACGCATCGGAGCCTTGTCGATAAACCGGAGTTTTTCAAGAATAAGGGAGTCTTTTTGCTGCAAATCAATGAGAAGCTTTTGAATATCCTTCACCAATCCTCCAGAGAATGGTGGGCCCACCAGGACTCGAACCTGGGACCAACCGGTTATGAGCCGGTAGCTCTACCAACTGAGCTATGGGCCCTGTTAGATTTCAGAATTTTCAATGTACGATACAGGGGCCTGGAACCAACAACTTTTAATCATAAACCTGTTTTAGTTCCTGAGTCAAGGTTTCTCGATAAAGGCGCGCAACCACCTGCTTCGGGAAGGATGTCTTAATTTTCTTATCGCCTTAACCTCTATCTGCCTTATTCTCTCGCGGGTAACATCAAATTCAAGCCCGACATCTTCAAGGGTATGAGGCAACTCATCTCCAATGCCGAACCTTTTTCGTATGATGCTCTGTTCCTTCGGGGTTAACAATGCAAGCGCCTTGTCTATATTTTTCTTCATGTCTTCCAGCATTGCAATATCAAGAGGCGACAGAGTTGTCTTATCCTCAATAAAGTCGCCGAGACGACTGTCATCTTCTTCTCCTACAGGAGTTTCAAGAGAAATGGGCTCCTTCGAGATTTTCAGCATCCCTCTGACCTTCTCAGCAGGCAGTTTCATTTTTTCAGCCGTCTCCTCAGGGGAAGGCTCTTTCCCTTTTTCCTGGACCAGTTCACGTATTGTCTTTGTCATCCTGTTGATCGACTCGACCATATGCACGGGTATTCTGATTGTCCGTGACTGGTCAGCAAGCGCTCTGGTAATAGATTGCCGTATCCACCATGTTGCATAGGTGCTGAACTTATATCCCCTTCTATACTCAAACTTGTCCACCGCCTTCATAAGACCGATATTCCCTTCCTGAATCAGGTCGGAGAAACCCAGTCCTTTGCCGATGTATCTTTTCGCTATGCTGATTACCAGCCTGAGGTTGGCCTCGGTCAATTTGTTTTTTGCCGCGTCAATCTCCCTCTCCTCTTCGATCAGAATATACAGGGCTTTTTTCATTTCCTCATAGCTTATCCCGCAAATATCTTCAAGCTTTTTGATTTCATCCCTGCATATCACATATTCTGATGCAAGCTTTTTGATTTCATCGGCGACTGCCCTGTTTTTTATTTTCCCGGGCAGTGCGCCGCTTCTGATCGTATCCATCTCCACACCAAGGTATTTGGCCCTTTCCGCTACAGACAGTATCTGCGCATAGAGTTCGGCAAGATTCATCGCTGTTTTCCTCAGTTCATCGGAAAAGGCGGCGATCACATCGTTTTTCAACTTCAATTGTTTGATCTCTTTGAGTATCTGCTCCCTGTTTCCGGCAAGGGCCTTTACAATCTTCTCCCGCGATTTTTTCTCTGCTTCATTGAGCTTCCAAAGCAGAAGCTTTCTCTTGCGGCAAAGCCCTTTTACATTGAGCGTTACTCTGTAAAACCTTTCCCTTTCGAAGGTGAGGTCCTCCTCAGGCTCTTCCTCACCATTTTGTATGATATCCCTAAGCGGAGCCTCGCCGCTTTCAACCATTTTCCCGAGAGCGATAAGTTTATTCAAAGAAAAAGGCAGGGAAAATATAACCCTTGCCTTTTTCTCTTGCCCCTGTTCTATCCTTACAGCAAGGGCTATCTCATCATCCTTCCTCAGCAAAGGGACCCCCCCCATCTCCTTTAAATAGCTTTTTATAGGGTCATACTCCCCTTCTATCAGGCGGCTTTTCTTTTTATCTTTCTCTTCCTTAATATCTTCTTCGTTCACTCCCGGTTCGTTCTCATAAGTATTTTCGTCATCATTGTGTTCATCAAAATAATCGTACTGGTCCTTCATATCTTTTTCCCCTCTATGCGTTTTTTCTTTTCCAGAAAAAGTTTGTTAAAAAGCTTAAGGTCCCCTGATAATTCAGCCAGACGAAATCTCTCCTCGAATTTCTTTTTTTCGATGCTCATCAAGCAGTCCTCGATATTCCTGTCAACATGCTCGAGATCAAAGCCAGGCTCTACAGAAAGCCTGGTAAAAATGATTTTCTCCTCCTCTTCAGCGCTGTCAAGGATATTTTCCAAATTGTCCCTGGCAGTTCGAGCGGATAACTTTTCAAACAATGAAGCAGCGGTCTTGTCCTTTATATCTTTCATATCCAGTCGGGACATAACGTAATCCAGTTTTTCGGGGAAATGTATGACCGCGCCCAGTAAAAGATATTCCTCCCTGTTTTCTTGTGATATGCGCGGGACGGCAGTCTTTTTGTTATTCACGAAACTCTTGTTCCTTGTCTTCCTGAACTCCTCTCTCACTGCCAATTCACTGATCCTTGTTTTCCCTGATAATTCCATAAGCATTTCATCCGCTGTAAGGGGATCGGCATTCTGGGCTATCAGCGTTAAGGCCTCCCTCACCACATCAACCATCTCTCCACGGGAGACACTGAAGAGAAAATCAATAATAGATTGCGCCTTCGCAAGCAGCGCATTGAAAGCTTCACCGTTGTTTTTCCTCAGGTAGCTGTCAGGGTCTTCGCCTTCAGGAAGCAGCAGCAGCCTTGCCTTGAAATTATTCTGTACCAGGAGCGGTATGGATCTTTTTGCAGCGCTGATTCCTGCTGCATCTCCATCAAAGACAATAACAGCCTCATTGGTCAGCTTCCGTAATCTTTGAAGATGCCCGGAGGTCAGTGACGTCCCGAGAGGCGCGACAACATTCTGAAAGCCGTACTGATAACAGATGATGACGTCCATGTATCCTTCGACAATAATCGCAAAGCCCTTGTTTCTTATTGCGTCATGTCCCGTATGCAGACCATAGAGTGTTTCCGATTTTTTAAAGACAGGGGTTTCAGGAGAGTTGATGTACTTCGGCATTGAGTTGTCCATCGCCCTGCCCCCAAACGCAATCACGTTCCCGTTCATACTCCGGATCGGAAAGATTATCCTCTCCCTGAACATATCATAGAGTCCTTTGCTGCCGGATACCGCAAGCCCTGCATCTTTTATGATCTCATCGCTGTAGCCGGTTTTTTTCATATGGTTTAAAAGATTGCTCCATCCTGAGGGGGCATAGCCGAGTTGAAAAAGTTCAGTTGATTCAGGGTTGACGCCCCTCTGTTTAAAATATTCTTCAGCTTCCTTTGTCTCCCGCAATTTTTTAGCAAAAAAAACGCCGGCCTCATGCAAAGCCTTTCTGATAAGCTCATCTTTTTGAATGCTTTTTTGGTCGAGCCTCCCGGCGTCTATTGAGATGCCGGCTTTTTTGGCAAGCATTGTCACCGCCTCATGAAATGACAGACTGTCGTGTTTCAGCAGAAAAGTAATAACATCACCTCCTGCGCCGCATCCGAAACAGTGGAATATCTGTTTTGACTGGTTTACCGTAAAAGACGGGGTTTTTTCCTGATGGAACGGACAGAGGCCCTTCCAGTTCTGGCCTGATTTTTTTAACTGGACATAGCCGGAGATAAAATCAACAATATCTATTCTGGACTTTATATCTTCAAGAAGCCTGTTGTTGCCGTATCTAATTTGCCCTGCTGACTCTTTGAAATCCCGAGCATGCAAGGGTATGTATTTCCGTGCCCTTCAGCGCTTCGTCCAGCAGCAGATTCAGCCCAAGATTATCACTTGCTATATGCCCTGCCACCACCACATTCAGGTGGTTTTTCTCGGCTTCCTTCATGTGCTCTTCACTGAGGTGCATTACCACGAGCGTGTTCACACCTGTAGTCGCCATGCTCTGAAATATCTCCTTTGATCCCTCTGTTCCGCCTGTCATATCAACAAATATCCTGCCGGCCCTCCTGTTGCCTGCTCCCAGAAGAATCCTGGGGCCGGAACCATTCCTGGCAGCTTCCCGGTATTCAGGCAGTGTCCTCAGAAAATCGATTACATCAGAGAGCAGCCAGGGTTTTTTCTCTTCAAAAGAACTCTGGAGAAACGTAGCTACCATATTATCTGCCGGTGTATGCAGGCACATAAACGGTATCCCCAGCAGCCTTGCGGTGTCAACCACCCGCATATGATTTAACGGCATCAGTCTTCGTTCAACTTCCCTCACCCTCTTCTCCATAAGGTCTTCCGCTATATTAATCGGAACCCCATGCCTGCTCATGATATCAGACTGCATATGCATGACAGAATAGAGATTGGCAAACGCCATGCCTTCGGGGTGATGCGCAACAATCAGATCGACTGACTCACCCCTTTTTTTCAGACTTTCGCAGAGCAGTATTTCACCCACCTCTATATCAATACCGATGAGAATGGTTTTTACATCCTCTTCTCCGCTGCCGTTTAATATGCGCGAATCTGCATAGGGGTTTTGCAGCGACTCTTTGTCAAAGAATTCTTTCTCTCCGGGCTTGAGTTCAATGTATTCTTTTTCAATGCGCTGCAAATCCTTCTTAACCGCTTCCATACCACGGGGATCGTTGCTGACGCCCACGTCAACAGCCTTCTGATATATTTCCCTGATCTTCATCCTTTTAATGTAATAGACTCCATTGTCTGTTTTTTTAACCCAAAAAATACAGTTAAATCATGCTCGCATGGACACGAATGCCTTCAAAGTCTTTTGATTTCAACAGGATTTTACAGGATGCCGTAATACAATTTACAATCGCTGATTGAATAATTATATGCAAATCTCAAATTGTATTCCGGCATGTAAAAGGTGTTGCTGCAAAATACTTTTCAGTCATCCATATCCATGCTATACATGACGACTTATGTTATTGCGCATAAGATACGATTACCAAAACGTCTGTCATTCCCGCTTGTCCGGCATCCTTCATAGAAGAAAGATTCCCGACAAGCGGGAATGACAAAACATGCGCAATAACTTATGACGCTGTGTATAATTGCATTTTGGGGGTTAACGCTGCTTTCAGGTTTTCATCAGGCTTTTTCAGAAGAGACTTATTATCTCATTCCAAGCCTGCCTTTTTTTGCAGCTTTTTTCCGTGCGGCTATAGCTTTATTCTTCTTCTTTATGCTCGGCTTCTCATAGTGCTCTCTTTTCTTTACCTCAGAGAAAATTCCTTCTTTTTCGCACTGTTTTTTGAACCTTTTAAGAGCATTTTCGAACGAATCACTTTCACGCACCCTTATTAAGGGCATCTATCTATCACTCCCCTCTATTTAGAAATTGCAGAGAATTTTATCAGTTTGCCGGCAGACGTGTCAATATAACGAATTGCCTCATCTAAAATCTACATGAAAGTGAATCGTTGCCTCATTTAAAAAACTATACGAAAAAATATCAAAATAGTCTCTCATAAATCAAAA
>PGYF01000076.1:5268-9234 GCA_002839535.1 Nitrospira bacterium HGW-Nitrospira-1 | reverse complement strand
GGTCAAGCCGGAGAATGACAGAATAAATTTGTTTTGACTTTTGACGCCCTGTGCTCTTGGCACAGGGTTCTTCAAAATGTCCTTTCCTGCCATCCTGCCTCCTTCTAAAAAGAGGCAGTCTAACATTCTTAAAACCGGACATTTCTATTTTGGTATGACAGCCTTGACTTGCTTGCAATTCAGACAGTGTAAAAGGGAATTTTCAAGCAATCAATTCAGATGTATATATTTTTCGATAATCTCCAGTGCCTTCACAACAGCGCCTGACTTGCTCGCATAGAGTGTTCCGGCCTTCTCGCCGGCTGCCTTGGCGATATCAGGAGCAGCAAGAAGCGCTCCTATCTTTTCGGCAAGCAAGGACGGTTCGACCTCAAAGGCAGCCCCGGCATCATAGAACTCCTGCATAAAAGGGAAATTTTCCATATGCGGACCGCACAGGATCGGCTTGCCCCAATAAGCCGGTTCAAGCGGATTCTGCCCGCCGATGCCGATAAAGCTTTTCCCGACAACGGCAATATCCGCAATGCCGTATACAGAAGACAACTCGCCTACGCTGTCAAGGAGCAGAACTTTTTCTTTGAACGGTTCTCTGATGAAATCACGGTTCCCCAATTCACTTCGTTTCACAAAGGGGACTTTTCTTCCCCTGAGCAGTTCGGCCACCTCCCTGAAACGCTCAGGATGCCTCGGGGCCAGGATGAGCATAAGGTCCGGGAATTTCCCAAGATTTTCCAGATACGCGGAAATGACCAACTCTTCCTCTCCTCTGTGCGTACTCCCAGCCACAATCACAGGCCCTTTTATTGCTGCTGTCCATGCCGGCATTTTTCCGGATACTTCCATATCGAACTTGAAATTGCCGGATACCTGCACCTTTTTTTCATCAGCGCCAATCGCCTTTAGCCTTTCAGCATCCAGTCTGCTCTGCATGCCGAATACCGCCACATAAGAGAAGACCCTCTTCATAAAAAAGGAAATCTTTTTGTATCCTTGCGATGACTTTTCCGATATTCTTCCGTTCAGTATAATTACCGGCACAGTTCTTTTGTTGGCAAGCCTGAAAATATTCGGCCACAGCTCGGTCTCAATAACGATGAGTATTTTGGGCTTGACCCGCCTAAATGATCTATTGAGAATCCAGTGGATATCAAAGGGCAAATAAACCACTCTAACCCCTTCAGGGGCTTTATCAGAGGCGACCTTCTGACCGGTATCGGTGATGGTCGAAAGAACTATCGGCACATCAGGGTATTTCTTCCGCAGCCGTATGAGCAGTTGGATGGCTGCATTCACTTCACCGACTGAAACAGCATGCACCCAAATGGATTGTTCCATCTCAGAAAGCCGGCCAAGTTTTTCCCTGACCCATTTCCAACGTAATTCCTTCGGCCTTTTCAGGCATTGAGGAATAAAGAGTAAAAAAATTGCGAGCGTATAAAGAATGCTATACAGGAAAAACATATTCTCTTGAACCTGGTGAAAAAACAGCTGTTATCCTATAAACGGCAGAAAGAGAGCTTTCTGAGCAAAAGGCAACTTTGTCAACTGCTGTTTTGGGAATTATTTTTTCCATCCAGCCATCTCTTCCACAATATCGGCAACCCTTTCGGAGGCGTTCTTTGCGGAGTACATATCCCGTATCTTTGCATAGGAATCCGTCATGGTTTTTTTATAGGACTCAATAGAGAGTATTTTCCCCAATTCAGCCACAATATTTTGCGTGGTTGCTTCTGACTGAAGAAGTTCTTTTACAACCGCGCCTCCGGAAAGGATATTTATGAGGGAGACGTGCTTTACCTTTACTATCAGCTTCCCGATCCAGTAGGTCAAAGGGAAAAGCCTGTAGACAACCACCAAAGGGACCCCCAGCAGGGCGGCCTGCAACGTTGCAGTCCCTGAGGCAATAACAGCAACCTCCGAGGCAGCCAGGGTCCTCAGCGACTCACCTTTATTTATCGCTACCCCCTCCTCCCTGAGCAACCGCAATATCGGTCTGTATTTCTCCATATCCGTATTCGGAGCAAAGGGTATGCAGAACTGATACTGCGCATACTCCTTTTTAAATTCCCGAACAACAGCAAGCATTAGGGGGAGAAGCCTTTGGAGTTCATGAGGCCTGCTGCCGGGCAAAAGCGACAAAAGCGGCCTTCCTTTGTCGAGCCCTAATTCTGACTTCAGAACATCTTTTTTGGACAGCAGGTCTTTAATCTCATCATGGACAGGGTGACCGACAAATTCGCAGGGGATCCCGACTGTTTTATATATCTCTTCTTCAAAGGGCAGCACAACCGCCATTTTATCAACAAGCCCGGCTATTTTTGCCGTCCTCTTTTTCCTCCATGCCCAGACCTGCGGACTTACATAGTACAAAACCTTTACATGGTTTTTTCGGGCCTGCAGGGCAAGCTTCAGATTGAAATCAGGGTAGTCTATCAGCACAAGCACATCGGGTTTATATATCTTGAGAGCCATCACAGCCTTATTGAAGGTTTTTTTGATTGTCCAAACAGAAGAGATAGCCTCGGCAAGACCGAATGCGCCGGCTATCCAGGAGATGATCTCGACGCCGGCCTGCTGCATCCTCTCTCCGCCAACACCGATTATCCTGATGCGCGGCATCCTCTTTTTCAGGGCTGCGGCAAGCAGGGCGCCATACAGTTCCCCTGAGGTCTCACCCGCAACGATCATAATCGTTTCAGACATTATTGATGATGGCGGCTATCTCCTTTACAGCCTCTTTGGGCAACTCAGGGTAGATAGGCAGGGAGAGTACTTTTTTTGCCGCCTCCTCTGCAACAGGGAAATCTCCCTGCTTATATCCCAGAAAGCTGACAGCCTCCTGAAGATGCAGGGGGATGGGATAATAAACAACAGAGGAAATATCATTGTCACGCAGGACCTTTTGCATCTCGTCTCTTTTAGCGCTCCTGAGCGTATACTGATGATATACGTGCTTCATCCCGGGCCTCTCCACAGGCTTTGTTACGCTGTCCGACAGAAATTCATTATAGAGGGCTGCCCTCTTTCTCCGCTTCTCATTATATTCATCAATACGTTTGAATTTAACCAAAAGTATGCCTGCCTGCATTTCGTCGAGCCTGCTGTTGAAACCGATTTTTTCATGCCTGTAGGCGCCTTTTGATCCGTGGTTTCTCAGTTGTCTGATTTCATCGGCTACAGAACGGTCCTGTAACAGCGCCATCCCAGCGTCACCAAATGCGCCAAGGTTTTTTGACGGATAAAAACTAAAACATCCTGCATCTCCGAAGCTCCCTGTCTTTTTACCGCGGATCTCCGCGCCAAAGGACTGGGCGCAGTCCTCGATTATCAGCAGGTTATGTTTTTTGGCAATTCCGCAGATCGCATCCATATCTGCAGGCTGTCCGAAGATATGGACAGGCATAATTGCCTTTGTCCTCGCAGTTATCTTCTCCTCTATCCTGGCAGGATCGATGTTCATCGTATCCTGCTCAATATCAACAAAAACAGGCCGAGCGCCGGTATAAAAAATTGCCTCAGCAGTCGCAAAAAATGTGAAAGGTGTTGTTATCACCTCATCACCCTCCCCAATGCCGAGGGCCTCCAAAGCAAGATGAAGGGCGTCTGTTCCGGAGGCAACCCCTATAGCCTCAGGCACACCATGATAGCGGGCAATCTTCTGTTCAAGCTCAAGCGCCTTCGGCCCGAGGATATACTGGGCGCTTTCAAGTATTTCTGTCAGCGCTTCAAATATCTCACCCTTTATTTCGGAAAACTGCTTCTTAAGATCGATCATCGGAATCATATTAAAAAATCTCCATTACAATGTATTTTGCAAGGCAGGATGTGAGTCCGGGCCTTTTTAATGAATAAGCAAGAACTCCCTGTGCTCTTGGCACAGGGATGAATTGCTTCCTAATTTGTGTCATTGCCCGATCCCCTCCGTCATTCCACGACCCCCCTCCGTCATTCCACGACTTGATCGGG
>PGYF01000076.1:0-5226 GCA_002839535.1 Nitrospira bacterium HGW-Nitrospira-1 | reverse complement strand
TATAAATCTGGATTCGGAGCCTGCCACGACCCCCCTCCGTCATTCCACGACTTGATCGGGGAATCCATACCCTATCCTGGATTGTCCGGTCAAGCCGGAGAATGACAGAATAAATTTGTTTTGACTTTTGACGCCCTGTGCTCTTGGCACAGGGTTCTTCACAAAGCATACGCGGTTTCCCCTTTTTTCGGTCTTCACCCTTTTCCTCTGGATGCTAAACCTTCAGTATTTCATTTATCTTAAGGACTATTTCCAGGGCGTCCATTGCTTCTTTCCCTGAAACCATCGGCTTTTTTCTCTTACGGACACATGAGACAAAATCACTCAATTCCTCTTTCAGAGGCTCTTTATTTTCCGGCTTTACAACATCAAAAGAAACATCCGTTCCCTGCTTGAAATAACGTCTGACCTCCTGGCTCTGATAGTCTATGGCAATATGGGAATCCTTCTGGTGGATACTTAGCTTTCGTGTCTTTTCGTTTGCAAGCCTGCTCGCGGTAATCAGGGCCTTGCATCCGTTTTCGAACTCAAGCCATACCCTGGCAGCATCGATCTTGCCTGTTATGACACTGCCGCCGGCGGCCCTTATCTCTTTCACCTCTGAGCGGACGACACTTAAGACAATATCAATATCATGGATCATCAGGTCAAGGGTCACATCCACATCAATGCCTCTTCCGAGAAAAGGGGACATGCGCTCTGCCTCTATAAATTTCGGCCCCTTTATCATCTGCGCTGCAGCAACAATCGCAGGGTTATACCGTTCGAGATGGCCGATCTGGAGAATAAGGCTGTTTTTCTCTGCAGCCTCAATAATGTCCCTTGCTTCGTCGAGACGTTCTGTAATCGGTTTTTCGATAAAAAGATCCTTGCCTGCATTCAGGCAGTCCATAGCTATGGCGTGATGCGTGGTAGTCGGAGTGACTATACTCAGGGCGTCACATGCCTTGATAAGGTCTGTATACACTGAAAAAGACCCGCAGTTGTATTTCCCTGCTGTCTCTGCGGCTTTCCCCCGGTCTATGTCGGCAATCCCGACCAGTTCAACGCCCTCAAGCCCGGAAAATACCCTGGCATGATGCCCTCCGAGATACCCCACACCGATTACTCCAACACGTAATGACACTGTTTCTCCTTAAACAAAAATTAATCTAAAAACAACAGTTGGAAGAACTGCCGAATATAGCATTAATTAATATTTTGTACTATCAGATGGCTTTTCAGCAAGCATATTAAACCCGAAAAATGCGTTTATGTCAGGCCTGCCATTTGAGATCAGTAATTGCAGTTTTTGTCTTTATGGAAGTTATCTTTTTTTCGACTCATCCCAGAGCGCATCCATCTCTGCCAGGGTCATGTCCGACAGTTTTCTGCCGGAGTCAGCTGCGGCCATCTCGATATACCGGAAGCGGGATATAAACTTGAGGATCGTCTTCCTGAGGGCGTCCTCGGGATTCACACCAATAAACCTCGATATGTTGACGAGCATAAAAAGGATATCCCCGAGTTCCTCCTCGATCGCATCCTCTTTTTTTTCCTCCATCGCCTCTTTGAATTCCCTGATCTCTTCGTCGAGTTTTTTCATCACATCATCAACCTTGTCCCAGTCAAAACCGACTCGTGCCGCCCTGTCCTGAAGCCTGTGGGCGCGCAGCAGGGAAGGCAGTGTCTTGGGCACACCTTCGAGGATCGAGTCCCGCTGCTTCCCCTCCTTCTTCTTGTGCGCCTCCCAATGTACAAGCACTTCGGCCGAGGTCTTGCAGACTACATCGCCAAAGACATGGGGATGCCTTGAGATCATCTTCCTGCCGATTCTTTCGATGACGTCGGCCATCTCAAAGGCGCCCTTTTCCTTTGCGATCTGACACTGAAAAACGATCTGAAAGAGCAGGTCGCCGAGTTCCTCCTTTACTGCCTCGGGATTCTTCTCGTCAATGGCCTCAAGCACTTCATACGCCTCTTCAACAATAAATGGCTTAAGGGACTCCATTGTCTGCTCCTTGTCCCAGGGACAGCCTTTTTCACCCCTCAGGGCAGACATAATCTTTATCAGTTCATTAAGTTCCATGTGTCTATATTAACCCAAAAATGCAATTACTGTGGGGACATGTGAAAAAAACTTTATAATGCCGCAACCCGGCTGCTGTTTACAGGATGAATGGGAGATGGATAATTTTCCATAATTATTCATAATCACCTACAATATATCTATGGCGGAATTCCTCTATATCCACATACCGTACTGCATCAGAAAATGCATATACTGTGACTTCCTTTCCATCTCCTTTGACGAGCAGGCAGCGCGAAGATATGTCAAAAGCCTCTGCAGGGAACTGGAGATTAAAAGAGATAGCGCGGATATTTTGAGCGCCATCTTTATCGGAGGCGGAACTCCCACGCTGCTCCCGGAGGACTGTTTTAAACAGCTCTTTTGCTGTCTGAGGGAGAACTATGACTTTTCCCCTGAAATCGAGATATCAGTCGAGGCCAACCCAGGGACAGTAAACGCATCAAAGATAGAGGCGCTCCACTTCTACGGCGTCAACAGGATGAGCATCGGCATACAGTCTTTTCACGATGATGAGTTGAAGACTCTCGGCAGGGTCCATACTGTAGATGAGGCGCTCCTGGCAATAGATTTACTGAAGAAATCAGGGAACAAGAACTTTGCAATCGACCTGATGTACGGCATACCAGGCCAGACTATGGAGGGCTGGAAGGAAACTCTCTCGAAGGCAGCAGGTCTTTTGCCTGCGCACATCTCCTCCTATGAACTCACTCCGGAAGATGGGACCCCGCTTGCCAGTCTTATCAAAGACAAAACTATCATAATGCCCGAAGAAGGACTTGTCCTTGAAATGTACGACCATGCAATAAACTTTCTGACAGGCAGAGGATACGAACATTACGAGATATCCAACTTTGCGCTTCCCGGGTACAGATGCCTCCACAATCTCAACTACTGGCACAGGGGCGACTACATCGGCGCAGGAGCAGGCGCGCACTCATTCATGCATGGAGTCCGTTCACAAAATACAAGCGACATCAATACATATATCGACAGCCTGACGAATGATATCATCACTGAGGCCGAGGCAATCGGCGTCAGTGATGTAGAAGCCCTGAAGGAGTTTATCTTCCTTGGCCTGAGAAAGATAGAAGGGATAGCCCTGGAAGAGGCAATGAAGATGAGGCCGGATTTCATGGAGTTATGCGCAGAACTTATTGATAGCGGCCACCTTGCGATCTCTGCCAACCAGCTCCGGCTTACCCGCAAAGGACTGCCGGTATCGAATATGGTTATTGTGCAGTTGTTCGAAAGATTAGGCCTTTAATCCATCTTCCGCAGTTACGGTTTTGTTTTGTCGTCAGCTCCTCAACATACCCAACTGTCTCGCTGTCTCAGCAGCCTCTGCCTGCTTTAATGCCTCATCAAGCACTTTGTGGATTACATGCAACCGCTTTAACTCTCTCTGCTTTAACACGATAATGCCCTTTCCTTCCATCTTGCCTCCTTTTGTGAAGAACCCTGTGCCAAGAGCACAGGGATGAATTGCTCGTTCGGTATCAACGTCCCCAATTACCCCTCCCTACTGATCGTAGGTGTTTACTTATATTGCCTATATCTATCAATGGCGTCACGGTCCCTTGCTATGTCGTCTAATCTTCTTGCGTTATTCATTCTGTCTAATTCTCTCGCAAGATCCATACCTTTTTCATATTCGGACTTATGTTCATACTCGTCTTTAGCCAATTCTGCATGCTCTCCTGCTGTTCTATCGTTAAATGGTTTTCTCTTGATTTCATCAATTCTGGCCTTCGCTTCTTCGGCTTCTCTCTTCCATTTAACGTCAAAATAAAGTTTTAAAAGTTCTTCGTTGTCTGAAGCAAGATATTTCGCTGATAATGATTCCGCAGCCCTATAGTTTTTCGATGACATTAAATTTCTTATTTCCGAGAGTATAGTAGCCGAGTTGTTATTGAAATACGCAATATTTTCTATTCTTCTGTTGGTCTCTATTTCTATTATCACTACTACTCCAATCACGAAAAGAATCCCTAAAGACAACCCTAAAAACAACAATTTTATAAATTTGAAAGGCTTCACAACTATCTTGTTTTCCTTTGCTGTACTCGGACATGTAGCATTTTCTATTTCTTTGTATTTGTTAAATAATGGCCTTAGTTTCTTTTGCTCCTCCTTATTAAAGTAATTGCTGGAGGTAAAACTTTTAAATGCCATTACTGTTTCTTCTGAATCAGGGAAGCTTTTTGCAAGAAGAAGGAGAGATTCTAAAAGATTATCTCTCTCACTGTGTTCATGGTATTTCCATACTTGATTGTAAAGCCATTTTGCCTCAATAGAGTCAGAAGCTTTGTTGTCTTTAAAGGTTAAACTATTTTTTGCCCACCACATCCGCCATTTTTCAGCATCCCTCCCAAACTCTTGACCTGTTATTTCTTTCAAGCCCATTAATGCCTTGGCTTGAATATCAAAATCGCCATCATTCAAGGCTATTATTAGCGGCTCTATTGAGCGATTGTCCTTAATCTCACGCAATGTCTCTACTGCCCTCTCACGAACCATCCAATCTTCATTATTCAGATCCGCAACAAGTGTTTCTATCAGAGTCTTATTTTCTTCTTTTTTTTTGGTTTTGTAATCCATAAAACTTGCACCCTTTCCATGCCCACGGTCAGCAGTTAATCGTTTATAGGCGACTATGCCGTCTTTTCCTTAAATATCATTTTATTTACTTCGTCCAGTTATTAGACAGTTAGCCAACTGTAGCAAAACTTTCCTTGATAGTCAAGAAGAATTAAAACATTTTTCCTTGGCGTATCCACTTGATTACATTATACTTTTGCCAGTGACTAATAGCGGATATTAGTCACTGGCGGGGTGGCGGGGTCAGGCTTTGCTATCTTGCTATTGAAACAGTGGGAGGGTCAGGCTTGGCATTATGGTATTTAAAATAAAGCTCTTTCAAGCAGTTATTTCCTTTTTTCAAGATCGCTGTCCTCTCTTGACCGGCTTAATACCCTCTCAGCTACCGCACTAAGGCTGCTTAAGTCTCGCTTTAAGCGCCTGCCCAAGTCAGTGAGCGACAATGGCGGGGCTTTGTATCTGACCTCGGATGTCAATAGTGGACACCAAACCTTTCATGCTGCCAGTTGTCCTGCATAGAATCTCTGTTCATATGCCACAGGGGATAGATACCCCAG
>PGYF01000075.1:5288-9490 GCA_002839535.1 Nitrospira bacterium HGW-Nitrospira-1 | reverse complement strand
TATGGAAGAAAAGAGACCTATCAGAACTAAAGCCTGTATATCTCATCCTTGACGGGATACGGCTGGGGGTGAGAGGCGGCACGACAGAGAAAGAGGCGGGGGTGGGTCATGGGTCAACTTTCGGGTTTGCCTCGAAGAATGTTCGAACTTCGTCCAAGAAACACCGCCAAGTTCCCCTATTCTTTTTTGAGGATATCGGAGAGCCTTGCAAATTCCTCGATGCTCAATGTCTCTGGTCTTCTCCGGGGATCGATTCCTAATGAGATCAATATATCCGTAACATTTTCGCCAAAACTCTTCAACGAATTGGAGAGCATTTTTCTCCTTTGCGCAAAGGCTGTTTTCACGAGCAGGAAAAACATCTTTTCATCCCTGACCGTAACAGCGGGTTGCGCAAGAATCTTCATATAAACGACAGCGGAATCAACCTTTGGCGCAGGGTGGAACGCCTCTTTCGGGATAATGAACTTTAGCTCAGACCGGGCAAAATATTGAATCATTATGGTAAGGACGCCATAATCCTTGCCCCCTGGCTCCGCGACAATCCTTTCGGACACCTCTTTTTGGATCGTCAGGGTCATGCTCTTTAAATGCTTCCTTGCATCAAGCAGTCTGAAGATTATGGGAGTGGTTATATAATAGGGGATATTGGCAACGACCTTGAATTCGCCGATGGTCTCGAAAGGAAACAGCAGGGCGTCTCCATGAATAATCTCGACATTGCGGCAGGCGATAAAATCACCCTTCAGCCTCTCGTATAATTCAGGGTCAAGCTCAATGGCGATTAGCCTCTGGACGGTTTTTGCGAGCATCCGTGTGAGTCTGCCGGGGCCAGGCCCTATTTCAACAACCGTATCTTCTTCTGAAAGACCGGCTGCCTGTATTAGCCTGTTGAGTATGGAATTGTCATAAAGGAAATTCTGGCCGAGATGTTTTTTTGTCATGCAAGGCTTATCTGTGATGCAAGTTTTACAGCCTCAATCATGCTTGAAGGGTCTGCATGACCGCTCCAGGCGATATCGTATGCTGTGCCGTGGTCAGGGGATGTCCGTATGATTGGGATCCCTACCGTCACATTTACCCCTTTATCAAACGCTATCATTTTTAAGGGGATCAAGCCCTGGTCATGGTACATGCAGACCACAATATCGACCTCTCCCTTGTATGCCTTGTGAAATATGGTATCAGGGGGGAAGGGACCTGTTGCTTCAATGCCTTCTCTGCGGGCTGCTTCAATCGCAGGGATAATCTCTCTTATCTCTTCATCTCCGAATATGCCGGCCTCGCCTGCATGGGGATTCAGGCCGGCCACGGCAATCCGCGGGTCTGTTATCCCCAGCATGCTGCAGGCCCTCTGTGCGAGGTGTATAGTCTTCAGGACAGCATCCTGCTTTATCAGGTCCGGCACGTATCTTATAGCTGTATGTATCGTAACAAGAATGACCCTTAAAGGGCCGCCGACAAGCATCATCGCGTAATCTCTTGCGCCGGTAAGTTCAGCGATCATCTCAGTATGTCCGGGCCATTTCATGCCGGCCATTTTCAACGCCTCTTTAGAAATAGGGGCAGTCACCATAGCATCAACCTGTTTCTTGAGGGCAAGTTCAACAGCCTTGCGGATATAGGCTGCAGATGCCCTTCCGCCTTCTGCCGTCGGTTTTTTCTTTTTAAATGTATGTATAGCCGCCAAATCGATCATATCTATAGAACTGTGAAATGACTTTGCTTCTTCAGGCGTCTGGATGAGATTCAAGTCCACGGAGAGGCCCAGAAGATGAATTGCCTCTTCCATAACAACCTGGTCTCCGATAACTATCGGTACGCAAAAATCCGGCATTTCTCCAGACTGAAAAAAGGCCTTTAAAATTATTTCAGCGCCAACCCCTGCAGGATCTCCCATTGTTATCGCGATTTTTTTCATTGTGTCAGTTCCTGGGGATAATATTCTCTGTGCCCCGGAAAGATGATTGCAGGCCTTCCCTGCTTCTGAGTTTTGCATGTCTTCCCGGCAGATATAAAGGTTTCAACTGATACTGTTTGCCGGGGCTGTGACAATCAAAACAGGCTTGGTCTTTGGTTATAGCTGCATGGACTTTATCATTCGGGAGAGGGGGAAGTCAAAGAGTGTATAGCGCGGTCTTTGCCCCTCCCCCGGTTTTTGCCGGTAGTAAACAGAGACGATATCACAATCGTGTCTTTAGCTGAGATGTTTGCTGACGAGTTTTGTCATCTCAAACATTGATACCTTGCTCTTTCCGCCGAAGACTGCCTTTAAATTTTCATCAGCATTGATCTCTCTTTTGTTCACAGCATCCTGGAGCTTGTGCTTCTTGATGTAATCCCATAGTTTTTTAACCACCTCTGTCCTTGGTATTGACTCGCTTCCAACGATCTTCGCAAGGGCGTCACTGATCTGCATCGGCTTCATGAACGCAGGGTTAGGTGTTCTTTTTGCCTTTGCTGTTGCTTTTTTGACAACTACTTTTTTTGCCATCTGTTCCCTCCTTGATATAATAAGCATCTTTATAATGCTGTTGAAACAACTGTGAATTTGTAAAATCTTATCAAAGAGAGGGTATGTTGTCAACCCAAAAATGGCATTTGAAAAATTGCATTTTTTGGGTCAATAAGTTTTTGCATTCCGCTTCTCTTGTTAATTTCCTTTTCAGATGTTATTCTTCTTCTGTAAATTCTGTAAAAAAATCCATCAATTCAATTGGCCATAATATTCCCTTGCCACACGCAGAGGGTGAAGCCATAAAATACAAAGGATGATGACATGACACACCTAAAACGGCAGTTGCCATACAGGCCCACGGAAAGGATGAACGTTGTAAGCTACCCGATACGGGACATAGTGATGGAGGCGAAGCGCGAGGAGGCGAAGGGCAGGAAAATGATTTATCTCAACATCGGAGACCCGCCCCAGTACGGCTTCCCTCCGTTCAAAGTAATAGCTGAGCAGGTAAAAAGCGCGCTCGAAGAAAACTGGAAAGGGTACGCTCCCTCTGAAGGCGACGAACAGTTTAGAAACACCGTGGCGAAGATTGAGCAGTGCAGACCCGAAGATGTGTTTGCCGTTGCCGGCCTCACCGAGGGCATAGACTTTTTCTTTCATTCGTTCATAGGGTTTGGGGAGAAGGTGCTTCTTCCGAACCCTGTATATCCGCTTTACCTGAGCAAGGCGAAGCAGTTCGAGGGCGACAGCGTATTTTACAGGCACGATGCGGACGGCCAGATAGATGTAGGAAGCCTGGCAAAGAAGATCGAGGGCGCAAAGGCGATGGTGATCATCAACCCAAACAATCCGTTGGGCTCAGTCTATTCGGAAAAGAACCTTTCCGATGTCGTAAATCTATGCGGTGAGTGCGATGTCCCCATATTTTACGACGGCTCCTATGACCAACTGATATTAGAGGGCAAACAGGTGGACTTCAGGAAGATAGCAAGGGGCAAGATACCCTTCATATACGGAAGCTCGCTCTCTAAAGACTTCAGCTATCCTGGCGCAAGGATAGGATGGGTGGCTTTCCACGGCGATAAGTGGTCAGAGGTCAAGAATGCATTCTTCCTGCTGTGCAACCAGCGCCTCTCCGTGAATTGGGAGTACCAGAGGGCCGCGGCTGCGGCAATAACGCACCCTTCGTACCCGACGTACATCGCGGACATGAAGGCAAAGCTCATGGAAAGAAGGGATACGTTTATAAAGATGGCCGGTAAGCTGCCGCTCTCGTTTCCAGTTCCGAAAGGCGCTTTCTACGCATTCATGAAGATAGAAACACCGAAATGGAAAAAAGACGTGCAATTCGTGCGCGCTGCGCTGAAAGAAGGGGTCGTCTTTGTTCCTGGTTCAGGGTTTGGACGGCAGGAGGATGGAGTGTATTTCAGGTCCACGTTTCTGCCTGAGCCGCACATAATAGAAGAGGCCTTCGCCAAAATCAAACGGATACTATGAACAGCAAATAAGCTCAAAGTAGTTATTGATTTTTATCCCTCTGCGCAGAAGTCTTAATATCAAAACTCAATTCCCCATCTCTAAACTCTCCAAAGAAAGTTACGAAGAACGCAAGGAAAAGAAAAAAGGCCCTGAGTGCCCCAAGGCCTTTAATGAATAAGCAATTCATCCCTGTGCTCTTGGCACAGGGATGAATTGCTTCCTAATTTGTGTCATTGCCCGATCCCCTCCGTCATTCCACGACCCC
>PGYF01000075.1:0-5249 GCA_002839535.1 Nitrospira bacterium HGW-Nitrospira-1 | reverse complement strand
CAGAGGGCATGCTTGATGCGGGGGTCAAGCCGGACAATGACAGAATAAATTTGTTTTGACTTTTGACGCCCTGTGCTCTTGGCACAGGGTTCTTCACGTCTGAAAAAGGTTTTTATCTGGAATTATGTTTCTTCATTTCTTCTGCCTGCCGTTGCAGCTCTTCGGCAGTTTTCTTCATTTCCGCTGCCTGCCTTTCCATCTGCTTTTGCATCTCCTCACTCATATTTGATGCTGCCTTGCCTGCTTCCTCGGCAGCTTTTTTTGATTCTTCTGCACTTTTCTGCATCTGGGTCGTTGCCTCTTCTATCTTCTTTTGGAACTGCCCCAGATCGCTTTCGAGTTTTCTGGCAGCAAACTGAACACGGAGACTCAGGAGGACAAAGATTACAGCGATAATACCAAATACTGTCCAGGCCTTTTTCGCAGGGATTTTGTGGACCTCAACGCTTGCGATAACAATGAAATACGTCCAGATAAGGATTCCCAGTACTGATCCAAGATAAGGGACAATCCCGAGAATGGTGGTTATGGGTGAAATGGCCCCTGCATAGGCAACGCAGCGGTAGGCTGTTTCAAATGATTCCTGTGAACCTATAATTTTCCAGATTACAAACGCTATGCCGGCGGCGATAAAACCAAAGATCACAATAGCGATGGGCATAATGATGATTGAAGCCGCTCCGGCAGTAACCCCTCCCTTAACATTCATTAGCTGCGGGATAGTCAGTACTGTCTGGATAATAGCGCTGAGGACGCCCATGACCACCATAAACACCAGCGGCTCGATAAAACCGCCTGTTTTCTGCATGTCTCTGAAAAATGAGACAGGCGATGTTACTACCTTAATAGCTGTCTGTGGAATTGCTGCGAAATCAACACGCTTTGTTTGCTGTCCGTCCATAATTACCTCCCTGATTTAGTAAATTCTTTTTTGCAGGTGTTTAATACTGCCCCCTGTCCAATGTCCTGTACTGTATCGCCTCGGAAATATGGTGGGACTGGATATCTGAGGATGATTCCAGATCCGCTATTGTACGAGAGAGCTTCAGAATCCTTGTATATGCCCTTGCTGAAAGCCCGAGTTTGTGCATTGCGGTATCAAGCAGGCTATGGGCATCTTCCTGCAGCTTGCAGTATTTCTTTAGATGCCGTGTCTTCATCTGGCCGTTACAGTAGATTCTCTCGCCTGTGAACCGCGCGAGCTGGAAATTGCGCGCCTTCAGTACCCGCTCCCGTATGGAGGCGGAAGACTCGCCTGCATACTCATTTGAGAGCTCTTTATAGGGCACTGCAGGGACTTCAATATGGATATCGATTCTGTCAAGCAGGGGGCCGGAGACCCTCCTTCTGTAGCGGTAGACCTGGCTTGGCGAGCAGGTGCAGGCGTGTTTGGGGTCGCCGAGATAGCCGCAGGGGCAGGGGTTCATCGCGCTGACGAGCATGAAAGAGGCCGGATAGGTGAGCGAGGCAACGGCCCTTGATACGGTCACTTCCCCGTTTTCGAGCGGCTGCCGCAAGACCTCCAGCACATTCCGTTTGAACTCCGGAATCTCATCAAGGAACAGCACGCCGTTATGGGCCATGCTCACTTCACCGGGCTTCGGGGTCTGTCCGCCGCCGATCAGCGCAACATCGGATATTGTATGATGCGGGGCCCTGAAGGGACGTAAGGCAAGTAAAGGCCGGCCTTCCTTCAAAAGTCCGGCAATGCTGTGGATTCGTGTGGTCTCAAGTGCCTCGTCAAAGGTCATTCCCGGCAAAATAGTCGCCAAACGCTTTGAAAGCATGGTCTTGCCGGATCCAGGAGGACCGATCATCAGGACGTTGTGGCCGCCGGCAGCAGCAACCTCAAGCGCCCTCTTGGCGTGCTCCTGACCTTTTACATCAGAGAAATCATCTTCATAAATCGCGTGCTCTTTCATTGTCTCTGCTATGTCAGTGACAAAAGGCTCGACGGTTTTTTCTCCCCTCAGAAAAGCGATTACATCGGGAAGGTTCTGCATACCCAGGACTGTTGTTTTGTCAACAACGCCTGCCTCCGGCGCATTCACAGCAGGCAGGATTAAGCCCTTAAGCCCGAGTCTCCGCACCAGGAGCGCAACCGAAAGCGCGCCCCTGACAGGCTTTATTTTGCCATCAAGGGAAAGCTCCCCGGTGAAAATATATCCCTTTAAGGCCTCGGGGTCTATCAGTCCTTCTGAGGCGATGATCCCGACTGCGATCGGCAGGTCGAAGGCAGAGCCCTCTTTTTTCAGATCAGCTGGGGCGAGATTGACAGTTATCTGCTTGAGTGGAAAATGAAAGCCGATATTCTTTAAGGCCGCCCTCACCCGGTCGCGGCTCTCTTTAACAGCAGCATCAGGAAGTCCGACCATAGAGAAATGCGGAAGGCCGCGGGAGGAGATATCGACTTCAACCTCGACCGTGTGGGCCTCGATCCCTATGACACTTGAACTCAGGACTTTTGATAGCATGTATTGATCATAATGTAAATTCGGGTAGCAAAAGCATAGCATCAGGAAGAGGTTTTTACAATCGAAATTTAAAACCGCATTCAAGGTCGAAGCGCAGCAAAACCGGTTTTACCTTTATAAAAGCTCTCAAAAGCATTATAATTTCTCCAGACAGTTTGGAATATATACCAGGAGGCATACATGAGAAAGGCGACAATCGGGAGGAAGACGAAAGAGACGGACATTCATATAGAGCTGGGCATTGACGGAACAGGGAAGTATGCGGTGAATACCTCGATCCCTTTTCTCGACCATATGCTCTCGCTTATGTCCAGGCACGGGCTTTTTGACCTGAAGATAAAGGCAAAGGGTGATGTAGAGACAGACGACCACCACACAGTCGAGGACACAGGCATCGTCCTCGGAAAAGCGCTTAAACAGGCGCTCGGCGACATGAAGGGGATCAACCGCTACGGACAGGCCTTTGTGCCGATGGACGAGGCGCTCGCCTCAGTATGCCTCGATATCAGCGGCAGGCCCTATCTGGTTTACAAGGTGGAGTTTCCCAAAAAGAGCAAGCTGAAGGACTTCGAACCTGACCTGATCGAAGACTTTCTTCAGGCCTTCGTAAGCAACGCCGGCATAACCCTGCATGCAGCCGCTCCCTATGGCAGGAACACACACCATATTATCGAGGGGATATTCAAGGCCCTTGGCAGGGCGCTGCGGCAGGCGGTGACGATAGACCCGAGGGTAAAGGGTGTGCCCTCGACAAAGGGCAAGCTCTAAAAGTCGAGGATTTCCTCAGGCAACAGCGCCGGAAAAAGTTTATTTCTCTCAGGTAAATAGGTTAGAATAAAAAATTATGGATTCTGTGATCAATCAACTGATAGAACTGACAAAAGAGCCGAAGATAGCCTATTTCTCGATGGAGATAGGCGTTCATAACGATATTCCCACCTACAGCGGCGGGCTTGGCGTTCTTGCGGGCGATACCATACGGTCTGGCGCTGACCTGAAACTCCCGATGATCGCTGTCACACTCCTAAGCAAAAAGGGGTATTTCAGGCAGGAACTCGATGAACTCGGCAGACAGACCGAGCAGCCCTATGAATGGGAGCCTTCACAATACATGCAGCTCCTGCCGCAGAAGGCGACTGTGCAGATCGAGGGCAGGGAAGTATATATTCAGGCATGGCAGTACAATGTAAAGAGCCTGACAAGCGGGAGCATACCCGTATTTTTCCTTGATACGGATCTGGCGGCCAATTCACCCCAGGACCGCGAGATTACCACGTATCTCTATGGCGGCGATCTTGCATACAGGCTGAAACAGGAGATTGTGCTCGGTCTCGGCGGTGTGAGAATTCTGCATGAGATTGGGTTTGAAATAAAGAAGTATCACATGAACGAAGGGCACGCAGCCCTTCTTGCCCTTGAGCTGCTCAACCGCCTTAAAAGACCGATAGAGGATGTATGGGATGAGAAGCTCGTCTGGAATAAAAAAGGGGTAAAAGACCTCTGTGTTTTTACGACCCATACGCCTATTGAGGCGGGCCATGACAAGTTTCCCTATAATCTTGTATTGCAGGTGATGGGCGAGATCATCCCTCTGCCTGTGCTGAAGGAACTTGCGGGCATGGATAGTCTGAACATGACGATGCTTGCCTTGAACCTGAGCCGCTATATCAATGGCGTGGCGAAGAAGCACGGCGAGGTCTCCCAAAACATGTTCCCCGGCTATGAGATATATGCAATCACAAACGGTGTGCACTCCTATACCTGGACCTGTAACAGTTTCAAGAAACTCTTTGACGAATATCTGCCTGGCTGGGCGAACGAGCCAGAGGTATTTGTAAGGGTAGGCCGCATCCCGGATGAGATGCTCTGGAAAGCGCATATGGAGGCAAAGCAGGGCCTCTGTGATTACATTAAACAGCAGACAGGCGACGCCTTTTCGCCGGATATCCTGACCATAGGCTTTGCCAGGAGGATGACTGCGTATAAGAGGGCAGATCTTCTTTTCAGGGACATCGAACGGCTCAAGAGGATAGGAGCGGGAAAGATACAATTGGTATATGCGGGAAAGGCTCACCCCAAGGACGAACCAGGAAAGCAGTTGATACAGAATATATTCAGGTATAAGAAAGAGTTCAGAGACAGGATAAAGATCGTTTATCTGGAAAACTATAATATGGATACAGCGCTCAAGATTGTCTCGGGTGTGGATGTGTGGCTGAACACGCCTTTGAGGCCGCTTGAGGCGTCCGGCACAAGCGGCATGAAGGCAGCGCATAACGGAGTCGTAAATTTCAGCGTGCTGGACGGCTGGTGGATAGAGGGACATATCGAGGGCTACACAGGCTGGTCCATAGGCGCTGCCCCCACCGAAAAGGGTCAGTCATCAGACCTTGCGGACATAAAAAGCGCTGACAGCCGTGACGCAGAAGACCTTTACAGTAAGCTCGAACACATCATTATGCCCCTCTATTATGGAGACCGGGATATGTGGGTCAGGATGATGCAGAATGCCATTGGTAAGAACGCCTATTATTTCAACTGCCACCGCATGATGCGGCGGTATGTAACCGAAGCCTATATACGTTAGGATTTCCACTGGAAGCGGTACAACAGACACGATAAAATATTGCATTTCCATCGCTGAACACTATAAAATAAAAACCATATTTTGCCCTTACGTGAAGAACCCTGTGCCAAGAGCACAGGGCGTCAAAAGTCAAAACAAATTTATTCTGTCATTGTCCGGCTTGACCCCCGCATCAAGCATGCCCTCTG
>PGYF01000074.1 GCA_002839535.1 Nitrospira bacterium HGW-Nitrospira-1 | reverse complement strand
ATTTTTGATTTATGAGAGACTATTTTGATATTTTTTCGTATAGTTTTTTAAATGAGGCAACGATTCACTTTCATGTAGATTTTAGATGAGGCAATTCGGGAAATTGATTTTTTGTGAGATAATTCAAATACTAACCCCACCCGCCACCCTTTTGATTCGTAGCCCCGCCGCCGCAGAAAAATCGGGTCCCGTTCTCCAACGGGATAAACTCCGCCCGCTTGCCAGTCCCGCAAAGCGGGACAATGGGGTGGGAACGTTTCCGCGCTTCCTCTCGCAAGAGAAAGGCAAAACAGAAAAATTTTCGTTTCCTTAATTGAAAAAAAATTGGGGGGGCAGGCGATTAAAAAAAATGTAGAGAAAATTTTTCTGTTTTGCTTCCGCCTTTGGCGGAGGCGGAAACGCTGGGCGGGATTCAATCCGCAAAATCCTCTGGATTTTGCTCAAAGAAATACAATCACTATTTCTGTCGTGAAAGCCTGAGGAGTCTGACAAGAAGAAGTTCAACAGGATAATACGACCCGGAACTTTTTATTGCCGCATCAGCCTTGTGCAGCAGCTCAAATACCTTATAGTAATAGTTCCTGTCGGCAGGTGTATTTTTGGCCCCCATAAACTGCCCGTACTGCCAGTTCAGCGCCCCCAGAAGACTATAGGGCTCTTCTGTCTCTTTCAGTACTTCATAAATCTTAAAGGTCTTTTCAGTATCCCGGGCCTTTATCGCATCGATAAGTGCAAAGGCGCTGTAGGTCCTCTTGCCCTCGACAACCTCGATAATATCCTTCTTCTCTATCTTTGAACTCCCGGTAAGCATGAGCTTTTCGAGTTCGGACGAAAGCATCCCAAGGTCTGTCCCTACAATCCGAGCCATGCAGGAATATCCTTTTCCCTGATATCGAGCACGATCTGCTTTGCGCCCCTGAGCCTTTCTTTCATATCCTTTTTCACTGTACCGGCATGCAGCAGTATCATGGCAGAACTCTCCGAAGGATTCAGAAGATAGCCCTCAAGCTTTTGAATATCCTTTTTGAGCAGTTTTTGTATATTTTCCATAACGACAAATTTTCTGCCGCTAAAAAAAGGGGCTGTGTTCAAGACATCGAGTATTTGTTCAAAAGGCAGTTTATCATTGTCAGTAGACAGGAGGTCGAAAGAATGGAAATTAAAATCCCGCTCAGCCGGAGGGACAAGCCCTTTTATCAGGGAGACCGCCTCAATATGCAAAAAGTAGTCTGATGAGACAAGGAGATAATTTGATGCAGGAAGACCTTTTTTTATCTCATCCGTAAAATTGCGGAAGCTCATTTGTAGATCAGCGCCCCTGCAATCCTCATCGCCACATCCCTCAAGGCCTTTTCCTCTATAAGTTCTTTTGTTGCAAGCAGTGTATTAAGCGCTTCGGAAGCTGTAAGAGAGACGATGAAGGGAGAGTCTATATTCTTAAACTCCTTCCTCCCGTTTTTGTCCTCTACCGTGAAGTCTGCGCTTATAACGACCCTGTAGCCGATGGTTATACCCTCCTTCTCAGAGAGAATATCCATGTTAAAGGTATGGACTCGAGCAGAAAGTTTTGTGTCGGCAACAGGACTGACCTTGATCCCGTTCCTTATAAACTCTTCGGTGAGCGCCTTATGCAGCTTGTCCTGGAGTTTTGGCTCGTATGTTTTATTTTCTATCGTACTGATCTGTATATCGGTAAACGGCAGTTCGCTCTGCCGGTATATGCTGTAGCCGCAGCCTGACAGCAGAAGCGCCATTACAAGGTTGAAACATACAATCAATTGCGTTGAAAATTGCGCTGAAATACGATGTCTTCTCCTCATTTGTTATTCTCCGATTACAATATTTACCAGACGGCCTTTTATCACGATCACTTTCCTGACCTTCTTTGCTCCGATCACCTCTGTTATCTTCCGGTCGCCAAGCGCACGGGCCTTGATCTCTTCCTCCGTAAGATCGCAGGGGATCATGAGTTTCCCCCTCAATTTACCGTTCACCTGGATCACCAGTTCGATCTCTTCCTCCCTGACCAACTCCTCATCCCATGCCGGCCAGCTTTTCTCCGAAATACTTGCATCATGGCCGATATGGGCCCAGAGTTCTTCTGTGATATGGGGGGTAAACGGTGAGAGGAGCAGGAGGGTATTTTCTATGGCGAATTTCATAATCTGCATATCTTTTGAGTCACCAGGCTCAAAGCTGTTCATTTCATTAACCAGCTCCATCAAGGCTGCGATGGCTGTATTGAAATGATACTCTCTCTCGATATCTGTTGTCACTTTTTTTATCGTCTGATGAGTCTTTCTTAACAGTCGTGATGCGTGATGCGTGATGCGTGATGAGTTTTCATCCTTTAACCCATTACCCATTACCCATAACTCATTACTGTCTTTTGACTCATTACCCTTTACGCATAACGCATTACGATTCTTATAAACTATTGCCCATATCCTGTTTAAAAACCTGTATGCGCCTTCAACGCCCTTGTCCGACCATTCAAGGTCTCTTTCAGGAGGTGCGGCAAAGAGCGAAAAAAGCCGTGAGGTATCAGAACCGTACCGCTCAATAAGATAATCCGGATCAACCACATTTCCCTTTGACTTGGACATCTTTGCGCCATCCTTGATGACCATCCCCTGGGTGAGCAGATTTCTGAAAGGCTCGCTGTAACTGATAAGGCCGAGGTCGCGAATGACCCTCGTGAAGAACCGGGAATAGAGCAGATGCAGCACTGCGTGTTCAACGCCCCCTACATACTGGTCAACAGGCATCCAATAATTTAAGGGATTAGGGGTTAGGGATTCGGGACTGGTGTCAGGATTGTTCTTTTCGCTAATCCCAAAACCCCAATCCCCATTCCCTTGCTTGAGACAATAGGCAATAAAGTACCAGGAAGAATCCACAAAGGTGTCCATGGTGTCTGTTTCCCTTCTCGCCTTGCCGCCGCAGGATGGACAGGTGGTATGCAGAAAGGATTCTGATTCGAGCAAGGGTGAGCCGCCTGTACCGGTGAATTTCACATCTTCAGGCAGTATGACAGGGAGGTCTTCCTCCGGCACAGGGACAATACCGCAGACATCGCAATAGACAACCGGTATCGGCGTTCCCCAGTACCTCTGACGGGATATTCCCCAGTCGCGCAATTTGTAATTTATTACCCTTTTGCCCAAGCCTTTGCCTTCAACAAATTCTGCTATCGTTGCCTGCGCGTCACTGCTTTTTAATCCTGTGAAGCTTCCTGAATCAACGAGTATTCCGTCTTCCTCAAAAGCCTGAGAGAGAGCAGAACCACCCCCTCCCTCGCCCTCCCCCCTCGATGGGGAGGGTTGGGTGGGGGGGATAATCGCAACCCTTATAGGTAAATTGTATTTCTTTGCAAAATCAAAGTCGCGCTGGTCATGCGCAGGCACGGACATGATGGCTCCGGTCCCATATTCCATCAGGACAAAGTTCGCAACATAGATCGGTATCTTCTCATTGTTCATCGGGTTGATGCAGAAATGGCCTGTGTTTAAGCCGGCCTTCTCATCCTCTTTCCCGTAATGGGCGATAATTTTTTCAAGTTCAGCCTTATCGGAAACCAGCCTCCCTGACAATGGATGTTTAGGAGACAGACAGAGAAATGTTGCGCCAAAGAGTGTATCCGGCCGGGTGGTGAATATCCTGATACTCTCGGCCATCCCGTCTATCCTGAAATCAACCTCAAGCCCCTGGCTTTTGCCGATCCAGTTCTTCTGCATAATAACAACCTTCTCAGGCCAGCCGGTTAATTCATCGCTGCTGCTGAGCAGTTCTTCCGCATAATGGGTTATCTTCAGAAACCACTGTTCCAGTTCCTTCTGCACAACCGTGCTGTCACACCTCCAGCATTTCTCCTCTATCACCTGTTCGTTGGCAAGCACAGTCGCACAGGAGCGGCACCAGTTGACATACGAGGTCTTTTTGTAGGCAAGGCCCTTTTGGAGCATCTTGATAAAAAACCATTGGTTCCATTTGTAATATTCAGGGGTGCAAGTGGCCACCTCCCTGTCCCAGTCATAGCTCAGGCCGAGTTTGTTCAACTGGCTCTTCATATAGCTGATATTTTCGTGCGTCCACTTCGACGGATGGACGCCATGCTTTATTGCGGCGTTCTCAGCAGGCATTCCAAAGGCGTCCCACCCCATCGGATGAAGGACATTATATCCCTGCATCCTCTTATATCTCGCAATAACATCACCGATAGCATAATTACGGACATGTCCCATATGGATCTTCCCTGAAGGATAAGGGAACATCTCAAGACAATAGAATTTTTTCGCTGATTTATCGGTTATGGTCTTGTAAAGCCGCCTCTCCTGCCAGTATTTCTGCCATTTCGGTTCGATGTTCCTGTGATCAAATCTTTCTTCCAACTTACATTCCTCCGACTTTTATTAAAGAAAATTATACCCTAAATCATCTGTTTTATAAAAGTTCAGGCGCGCACCCGTCGCCTCACGCACGCTTTGTTGAAAATAAAGCGTGCGTATGATAATTTATTAAGGGCCGTATTAGTAAAACTCTGTTTCTGGGCGAGACACCATGAAATCACAGACAAAATTAAAGGAAAAGATGCTTCTTTCCGGCAATGAGGCGATTGCACTCGGCGCATATGAGGCTGGGGTAAAGGTTGCATCCGCATATCCCGGCACGCCGTCAACAGAAATCCTCGAAAACCTCTGCAGATACGAAGGAGTCTATGCCGAATGGGCGCCTAATGAAAAAGTCGCTCTCGAAGTGGCGCTGGGCGCATCTTTTGCAGGGGTCAGGGCGCTTGCGACAATGAAGCATGTTGGTCTCAATGTAGCAGCCGACCCGCTTTTTACCGCTGCCTATACCGGAGTAAAGGGAGGGCTTGTCATTGTTACTGCAGATGATCCGGAGATGCACAGCTCACAAAATGAGCAGGACAACCGGAATTACGCCTTCGCCGCAAAAGTCCCGATGCTTGAGCCGTCAGACCCGTCTGAGGCAAAAGAGTTTATAAAGACAGCCTACGCCCTCAGCGAGGAATTCGATACCCCTGTGCTTCTGAGGACTACCACACGGGTGGCCCATGTGAAGGGCTTGACCTCTGCCGGTGATATGCAGACCTCATCCGCAAAGCCGGGAATCGAGAAGATGCCGGAAAAATTCGTGATGCTGCCGTCAAATGCCAAAAAACGGAGGATTGAGCTCGAAAAAAGGATAGAGCGGTTGAAGGAGTTCGCTGAGGGCTTCCCTGAAAACAGGATAGAATGGGGCGGCAAAAAAATGGGGTTCATCACCTCCGGCGTCTCCTACCTCTATGTAAAAGAGGCATTCCCCGATTCCTCGGTGTTCAAACTCGGCATGGTCTGGCCCTTTCCAGAAAAAATGATAAAGGCCTTTAGCGCAGAGGTTGAAGAACTTTTCATTGTTGAGGAACTCGACCCCTTCATCGAATTGCACGTAAAGGCGATGGGTATAAAATGCAGGGGCAAGGAACTCATACCAGCTATTGGCGAGTTGAATTCAAAGATAGTGAGAGAATCAATCACAGGTGAAAAAGGCAGAGATATCTTTGAGCCAATGCCAATACCCATGAGGCCGCCGAACCTCTGTCCTGGATGTCCCCACAGGGGTATATTTTACGCGATATCAAAACTCGGGGTGTTTGTTGCCGGAGATATAGGCTGCTATACGCTTGCGGCGCTGAGGCCGCTTGCAGCAATGGATTCCTGCGTATGCATGGGAGCGGGCATCGGCGCTGCCTTTGGAATGGAAAAGGCCCTTGGCAAAGACAGCCTCGGAAAGATCGTGGCGGTCATCGGGGATTCCACTTTTATACATTCCGGCATAACAGGCCTGATAGATATTGTCTACAACAGGGGCTTCACAACCGTCGTAATCCTCGACAACAGGACAACAGGAATGACAGGACATCAACCAAACCCCTCGACTGGGGTGACCATAACAGGCGAAATTACCAATGCCGTGGATATCGAGGCGCTCTCGAGGGAGATACTCAGGCAGGAGGTTAAAAGGCCTGAGCCTTCAGTTATTATTGCAAAGGCCCCGTGTGTGCTTCTGCCGGAGATGAAGAAGAGGAAGGATAAACTGCTCTACCTGATTGTATCCGAAAAATGCACCGGATGCAGGATATGTCTTAAGATTGGGTGCCCTGCCATTGAGTGGGCGCCTCTCACTGAGGAACAGTTCAAACAGCTTAAACCGTTTAAACGGCTCAAACAGAAGGGCTATTCACGCATAAACGCTGTCCTTTGCGAGGGCTGCGGCCAGTGCGCCATGCTCTGCAAATTCAAGGCGATTGTTATAGCAGGGAGTGAAAATGAAAAGAACGCGTAACATCCTCTTATGCGGCATAGGCGGACAGGGGATTTTGCTTGCCAGCGAGATCATATCGTCTGCCTTGATGAAGGCGGGTTTTGATGTAAAACAGAGCGAGGTGCATGGCATGGCCCAGCGCGGCGGTTCGGTCATTTCACATATACGGTACGGAGAAAAGGTCTATTCACCCCTTATTGAATTGGGCAGCGCGGACATCGCTGCTTCATTCGAACTGCTTGAATCTCTCCGATATTTGCCTTATTTTAATAAAGAAACTAAAGTAATTGTAAACACCCAGAAGATATTGCCTGCGCCTGTTTCCACAGGTGTGGATACCTATCCATCTGATGTTCTTGAACAGTTGAAAGGCAGGGGACTGACTGTTTTTCCGGTTGACGCCTTTGGGATCGCAAAGGCAGTTGGTGAAACAAGGGCAGCGAATGTGGTAATTACAGGGGCGCTTTCAGTATTTCTGCCTTCTATAGATGAAAAGATTTTTTTGGAAGTAATAGAAAAAAGAATCCCTGAGAAAATTCGC
>PGYF01000073.1:2623-7919 GCA_002839535.1 Nitrospira bacterium HGW-Nitrospira-1 | reverse complement strand
CCAGATTTATATATTGTTGTCATTGTCCGGCTTGACCGGACAATCCAGGATAGGGTATGGATTCCCCGATCAAGCATGCCCTCTGACTTGATCAGGGGGGTCGGGCAATGACACAAATTAGGAAGCAATTCATTAAAAAGCCGGAGCGACACGGTGTCGCCTCCCAAGTTTGCCAAAAGTAATATTTCTATAGGAAACAATCAAGGCATTCACGGAGGGAGGACTTGAATGTCGTGGAAAAGACGCTTTCGATCGGACTGCTGCAGGAGGCAAGCGGTGATTCGCTTCGAGGCTGAAGGTTCTTCGTCACGTTTTCTTCACGGCCGAAAACAGCGAGGCGAAGGCCTCCGGGTAACTTATTGATTTTCAGGAAGAATTTGGTGGTCCCAACGGGAGTCGAACCCGTGTTTTAGCCTTGAGAGGGCCACGTCCTAGGCCTCTAGACGATGGGACCTTAAAAACCGTGATGCGTAATGAGTTATGCGTGATCAGTGAAGTATTTCTGAGTGCCTTTACTCATGACCCATCACTCATCACACTTTACGAAATTGGCTGGGGAGAGAGGATTCGAACCCCTATAAGCAGATCCAGAATCTGCCGTCTTGCCCTTGGACGACTCCCCAAATGAATAAATTTATATCATAAAACAGTGTAGTTTGTAAACTGAAATGGGAGGCCCGAAAAATAGAGATAGAAAATTGTCATTCCGAGATAGTGAGCCAAAGCCCTGAGCAAAGCGAAGGGGAGGAATCTCGCCTTTTCCCCATAAGATTGCCACGAACCCTTCGGGTTCTCGCAATGACAGAAAATTCAATGCATTAGCAAGTCTATCTCTATTTTTCAAAAATGATACCCCCCCGTTGCAATTTCTCAATTGTTAGTGCAATAATATTTGGGTAGGTTGCTGCTTATTGACTTTACTGTCAGAGTTACAGGCAAAAAGAGGTTCTAATTATGACTGTTCCCCCTTACCTTGTGATCATGCTTATCAGCCTGCTGCTGGGATATCTTGCGGGCATTATAATGCACCGTTCAGACTATTGCATAGCAGGGATGTTCCGCGACCTTTTTCTTTTTAAACACACGTTTATGCTGCGCACGCTGGTTTTGCTTGTAGTGTCAAACATAATACTTTTTGAGTTGGCCAGACAGTCGGGGCTTGTGCTCTATCCTTTTCCGCCTACGGGTTCTCCTTCCTTGTCCGCTGTCATTGGCGGCGCTTTGTTCGGTATAGGAATGATTTTGGCAGGCGGATGTCCTACAGCCACGCTTTACAAAATGGGGTCAGGCAATTTTTTAAGCCTTATCGCATTTACAGGGATTATATCCGGCTGCCTGCTTTATGCTGAAATACATCCGTACTGTGCGGCTTTCATTAAACAGACAACTTTCTTTCAGGGCAGGATAACGATTCCACAGATGCTCGGCGCAGACCCTCTGATAGTGATTTCCGCAACTGCGGCAGCAGGAGGGTTTTTTATAATCAGATGGCTAAGAGACGGCAAACTGGTACGCCCTTCAAATGCGGAAGGATATTTCCAGCCATGGAAGGCGGCAGTCTGTTTGGCATTTATCGGAGTCGTCGCTTATGTTGTGGTTGGAAAGCCCATAGGGGTAACAAACGGCTATGCAAAATTGGGCGCTTACATTGAGGGGATTTTTTTTAGAGGTCATGTAGAGGGGCTGCCTTTTTTTAAGGCAACCCCCATTAATTATATGCACCCTCTGACGAATATTCATATGCAGGGCGGGAGCGGCCCCTGGTTTGATGCTGTTTCAGTAATGGAACTGCCGATAATAATAGGAATTGTGTTTGGGAGCGCCTGTTCCGCTGTCTTGCTGAGAGAATTCAGGATTTACTATAATGTCCCGTACAGACAATATATATCTGCATTCACAGGCGGCGTCCTTATGGGACTGTCAGCCCGTTTATCTCTGGGATGTAATGTTACACATCTTTTGGGCGGACTCCCGATTTTAACAGGTCAGAGCATTCTTTTTCTTGCCGGATTGGTTCCGGGAGCATGGTTAGGGAGTAAAATGCTTGTGCATATGGTATTAAAAAATGATGAAGAGATCGGCAAAGGAGAGGTTCATATTTGAACATTATAGAGTTTGATATTCGCGGACAGATTTGTCCTTCTACGCTTTTGACTGCCCTGAAGGCAATAAATGATCACAGCCGGCAAATAACTGACGGTACGGTAAAACTCGCCTTCAAAACAGACAACAGAGATTCGATGGGCACTATTCCTGAATCAGCTGCCAATATGGGGTATAAGACTACTGTCACGAAAAAAGAAGGCTATTATCTTGTTGAAATAGGTAGTGAGGAATAATGTTCTTATTCTTTATTATCTTTCAAGATCGCCAGGTTAATACGTGAATTCGGAAAGAGATAAAAAACCTTCGATAAATTCCAGGGCCGGCAAGCCCTCGTCAGAGCTGTCCCCTGATTATCTTTCCTTGAAAGATACTATTGAGCAACTCGCAAGGGAAAATATCGAACTGAGCAGTAAATATTCGGCTGCAATTCAGTATCTCAGGAATAAAATTGACCAGCTTTTAACCGTAATGGGGACCACACCCCTGAAACCCGAGGAGTTGGATAACACAACACTGATAGAAACAGACCCCATAGGGATAATCAGTAATTCATTCGTCCAGATATTAAAACACCTCCACAAAACCAATGAAAAGCTTAAAAACGCCAACCAGGAGATAACCGCGATATTCGACTCCGCCGGAGCAGGCATTCTCGTTATCAACAAAGAAATGAAAATCCTCGCGTTCAACACAAAACTCGGAGAATATTTTTTCAAAGATAAAACAATTTTTCTCGGACAGCCCTGCTATGAGACAATCTGCAATTTCCAAAACCCCCTTGCAGAGTGTCCCTTCAGAAAGGTATTTCAGTCAGGAAAAACCCTGCGCCTGACAGGGTGGGTCATAAACAACCGTTACTACGACATTGTCTGTGCCCCGATTAACCACAACAACGGAGAAGTTCCGAGTTTGATCCTCCTGTATTTGGACATTACCGAACATATTCGGATGGAACAGGCGCTCAGGCAGAGTGAGGAAAAATACAGGGACCTTTTCGAAAACGCAAACGACATGATACAGAGCATTGCCCCCGACGGTTCCATCCAGTATGTAAACCGCGCATGGAGGGAGGTCCTCGAGTATGCCCAAGAGGATATCCCAAACATTTCCGTATTCGACGTCATACATCCTGATTGCAGTGAATGCGGGCAGGCCTTTAAAAGTGTTGTATTCGGAGAAAAATCCGGACGTGTTGAGACAATATTCATTACAAAGAGCGGCAGAACGATAAACGTGGAAGGAAACATCGGCACAGTTTTTTCAGAGGGAAAACTCGTCGGAACACGGGGCATATTCCGCGATATAACAGAACGCAAGAAAGCAGAAGAACTACTCTCCTCGGAGAAAGAACGGCTTGCAGTAACATTGCGCTCTATCGGCGATGGAGTGATTGCCACGGATACGGATGGGAACGTTGTCTTAATGAACAAAATATCCGAGGCTCTGACAGGCTGGTCCCAGGAACAGGCAAATGGGAGGCCGATAACAGAAGTTCTCCATCTGATAGAGGAAACTTCGCGCACAATCAAAGAAAATCCCGTTTCGACCTTGCTCAAAAGCAGACAGACAATTACTCTCTCAGCCCATAATACCCTGCTGGCTGCCCGCGACGAAACAGAACGGCTCATATCATACAGCGTCTCGCCCATAATTGACAGACAAAGCAATATAATCGGGACCGTGCTCGTATTCCAGGACGTCACGGAAAAAAGAAATACCGAAGAAAAACTTTTAAAGGCGGAAAAGATCGAGTCAGTAGGTGTGCTTGCCGGAGGCCTTGCGCATGATTTCAATAACCTGCTGAGCGCCATCATGGGAAATGTTGAGCTGGCGACAATGGAATTGGATCCCAACGACAAGGCGCACGAAAGTCTGTCACGGGCGGAAAAGGCAATAGCAATGGCAACAGAACTGGCTTATCAGCTTCTCACCTTCTCAAAGGGCGGGGCGCCCATTAAAAAGGCCGCCTCGATAATCGAACTCACAAGGGATTCCGCTGACTTTGCCCTTAGAGGTTCAAACATCCGGTGTAGTTTTGACCTTCCTGATGACCTCTGGAAAGTCGAGATTGACCCTGGGCAGATAAGCCAGGTCATTAATAATATTGTTTTGAATGCAGTCCATGCAATGCCCGAGGGGGGACAAATACATATTAGCGCCGGGAATATTGTTATAGGATATGACCATCCTGAACTGAAACAGGGGAGATATGTGAAAGTAACCATTAAGGATACCGGCAGCGGGATACCAAAAGAATACCTGCAAAGAATATTCGAACCTTATTTCACGACAAAGCATACAGGAAGCGGACTTGGGCTCGCCTCAACGTATTCCATAATGAAAAGGCACGATGGGCTCATAGAGGTCGCATCCGACTTTGGTAAAGGAACAACCTTTTCTGTCTATCTGCCTGCCTGCCTGGGAAAAATTGAGCTTAATCCGCTTGATGTTGAAAAACCGTCTCCAGAAAAAGGCAGGGGGAAGATACTCCTCATGGATGATGATGAGATGATCAGGCTTACTGCCGGTGAAATGCTGAAACAGATAGGGTACAAAGGAGTCGGCGCTGCTGAAGGAAACGAGGCCATTGAGAAATATAAAACTGCAAAAAATTCAGACGAGCCCTTTGATGCAGTAATACTTGACTTAACAATACCCGGTGGTATGGGAGGAAAAGAAACCATAAGAAACCTGCTCGAATTCGACGCCGGCGTGAAGGCTATTGTCTCGAGCGGTTATTCGGACGATGCGATCATGGCTAATTACCGGCAATACGGTTTTTCAGGGGTACTCACCAAACCTTACCGGGTCAAAGACCTCTCCAGTGTCCTTCGGAAAGTTATCTTCCATAAATAAACTGTTTTTACTGAACCCCAAAAATGCAATTTTCGAACGAATAATTATTGGCGTAACAATCAGAGATCGCAAGTTGATTTAATCCGGTTTTATCAGTTAAACTTTTTTACTTTTCTCCGGAGAGATGGCCGAGCGGCTGAAGGCGCACGACTGGAAATCGTGTGTGGGGTAAAACTCACCGAGGGTTCAAATCCCTCTCTCTCCGCCAGTTTCTTTTTCTGGATTGCCCGATCAAGTCGGGCAATGACGGAGGGGGGTCGGGCAATGACACAAATTAGGAAGCAATTCATCCCTGTGCCAAGAGCACAGGGCGTCAAAAGTCAAAACAAATTTA
>PGYF01000073.1:0-2613 GCA_002839535.1 Nitrospira bacterium HGW-Nitrospira-1 | reverse complement strand
GGCTTGACCGGACAATCCAGGATAGGGTATGGATTCCCCGATCAAGCATGCCCTCTGACTTGATCAGGGGGTCGGGCAATGACACAAATTAGGAAGCAAGGACTCCCTGTTGCCCTGGCGCATTTTTATTGTGTATCATTTCACTATCATGCAATCAGCGCACTCTTTGCATATCGGCAAAGGCTATCTCATAATCATGCTGCACGCACACCTTCCGTATATACGCTATCCTGAATATGAACACTTCCTCGAAGAAAACTGGCTGTATGAAACAATGACGGAAACCTATATACCCCTTATCAATATCTTTGAGAACCTTGTTGACGACAACGTGGACTTCAGGCTGTCCCTCTCCCTGAGTCCTCCCCTGGTAGAAATGCTCAATGATGACCTCCTGATGAACAGGTATCAACAATATCTCTGCAAACTCATCGAACTGTCTGAGAAAGAAATATACAGGAACCGGAAAGATGTCAGACACAGAGATCTCGCAAAGATGTACTCGAAGAGATTTCTGAGAATACGGCATCTTTTTGAGAACGTATACAGGAGAGACCTGGTATCGGCCTTCAGAGGATTGATGGAATCCGGCAGAATCGAGCTTGCCGTAAGTTCTGCTACGCATGCATACCTGCCCGCGCTCATGACTGAACCGGCAGCAGTAAATGCACAGATACAACTGGCTGCTGCGCATTTCAAAAAATATTTTGGGAAAAAGCCGGCAGGCATCTGGCTCCCTGAATGCGGCTACAACCCGAAGATGGATATTCTGCTTAAAGACGCCGGACTGAAATATTTTTTTCTTGAATCACACGGAGCGCTGGGCAGTTCACCCGGGAGCAGAAAAAATATCTACAAGCCTGTCAAAACTCCTTCGGGTAACACTGTCTTTGCCAGAGACTCTATAGCGTCCAGACAGGTGTGGAGCGCGCAGAAAGGCTATCCGGGCGATCCGGATTACAGGGATTTTTACCGTGATATCGGATTTGACCTTGACTATGATTATATCAAGCCCTATCTTCCTGACGGCATTAGGACGTTCACCGGCATAAAGTATTTCAGGATAACTAACAGAAAATCGGACAGGAAAAAATCCTACAACAGGGCGAAGGCCCTTCAGAAGGCAAAAATTCATGCGGAAAACTTTATAGAAAGCAGGCAAAGACAGATACTGTCCCTGAACAAAAGACTGAAGATCAATCCGGTAATAACCGCTGCCTTTGACGCGGAACTCTTCGGGCACTGGTGGTTCGAAGGCCCTGAATGGCTAGACCATCTGCTCCGAAAAGGATCAGGCAAAGGGAAATTATTCCGGTTTATAACTCCTTCGGAATTCATTGTTAAAAACCCGGCGACAGAAATCCTCAACCCTTCGCTGTCGAGCTGGGGACTGAAGGGATACAGCGCAACATGGATAGACCCGTCCAACAGCTGGGTCTATAAACATATGCACAGGGCGGCAAAATGTATGAGAGAAATATCCGGGAAAAACATCAAGGCAAGGGGATTGGTAAAAAAGGCTTTGAACCAGGCAGCAAGGGAACTGTTACTGGCCCAGGCAAGCGACTGGGCATTCATGATGCAAAAAGATAAGGCGTCCGAATTTGCGACCAGGAAATTTACAGAACATATCGTGAACTTCTTCGCCCTCTATCAGGAAATCACTTCAGGCAGCATAAACAGGGAACGCCTTACTTTTCTTGAGCATAAGGACAACATCTTCTCTGATATTGACTTCAGGATATACGCCGGATGATATTGTAAAAACGTTAATCCTATAAAAAGCATGCATTTGGCCACAGATAAACGCAGATAAACACCGATAGAGCAAAAAATATAAATAACTCATGGGAAAATCCGTGCCAATCAGCGGCTAAGTGCAGTTTTTAAGATCAGCAGAGCAGCTTTTCAAACGGGTAGGACTTGACGTATGTCAAAAATTCATCAACAGCATGTGACGATATAGCACCTTTGTTGGTAATCAGGGAAAGTTCCCTGGCCATCTTCTGCCCCTTGATCCTTAAAAGGCAGAGCGTGCCGTATTTGATTTCCTTTCGCGCTGACCAGCGGGAGATTATTGAGACTCCAAGTCCGTTTTCGACCGCAGCCTTAATGGCTTCCGTACTGCCAAGGAGCATAGATATTTTCAGGTCCTGGATCGATACGCCATAGCTGCAAAGAAATTTTTCTATCATCTGTCTTGTGCCGGATCCCCCTTCCCTGAGAATAAACGGCTCCTTTGTCAACTCACTAATCGATACTTCTTTCTTCCTGGCCCACGGATGGTGTGCGGGGACCACAAGCAGAAGCTCATCAGTGATTAACTTATCCACCTGCATCTTCTGCCTGGTAACTTCTCCTTCAACAAGGCCGAGGTCGATATTGCCGGAATTCAGAAGCTCTACTATCCTTTTCGTGTTTCCGACAAGCAGGCAGATATTTATCTTTGAATGCGTTTTTTTAAAGTCTGCAATCACTCCCGGAAGCAGATAATTCCCTATCGTGGAACTCGCACCAATACAGATGCCGCCTTTCACGAAGCCGGTTAACTCGCCTATTGCTTTTTCTGCTGTTGCATAGAGGCTGAGTATTTCTTTTGCATATTTATATAAG
>PGYF01000072.1:5629-13110 GCA_002839535.1 Nitrospira bacterium HGW-Nitrospira-1 | reverse complement strand
AGACATTCAGTCCTGGGATATAAATCTCCAGTATCATTTGAACTGGAGGCTATGGCAGCCTAACTTAACTCTGTGTCCGTGAAAACGGGGGAAGATCAATTATTATATGTTGTTATAAGAACTGATATTTTCAATTATCCCGGTCCCCATAAAATTGTCTAAAACATTTTAGCCATTTTTTTTTCTCTCTCTCTCTCTCTTAAAGGCAACTCGTTTATATTAATAAGTATCTGCTTTTTTGTATAATATTTTGTTCTTATAAGTTGGGATTTCAGGAGGGAATGTGCACATAGGGATAATCGGGACCGGATATGTCGGATTAGTTACCGGCGCCTGCTTTGCGGAATTCGGTGTTTATGCCACATGCATTGACAGGGACGAAAAGAAGGTAAGAGCGCTGAAGAAGGGGGAAGTCCCTTTTTACGAGCCGGGGCTTGAAGACCTTGTCAAAAAGAACATAAAGAACGGACGGCTAAGGTTTTCAACAAAAATACAGGATGCTGTTAATGCCTCGCTTGTCATCTTTATTGCGGTAGGCACGCCTCCCCGGGGCGACGGCTCTGCTGATATGAAATACGTTGAATCAGTAGCCGGGGAGATCGCTGAAAATATCAAAGGATATAAGGTCATTGTCACAAAGAGCACTGTTCCTGTCGGGACAGGCGCAAGGCTGACGAAGATCATCTCCAGAAGATTAAAGGAGCAGGTGGATTTTGATATTGTATCGAACCCTGAATTTTTGCGTGAGGGGGCTGCCATAGAGGACTTTATGCGGCCTAACAGGGTTGTGATTGGCGTAAAAAGTCAGCAGGCGGCGGCTATCATGAAGGACCTCTACCGGCCGCTTTATCTTATCGAGACGCCCTTTGTCATAACAAATATCGAGACTGCGGAGCTGATCAAATATGCCTCGAACGCATTTCTTGCGGCAAAGATATCTTTCATCAATGAGCTGTCGAACCTTTGCGACAAGGTCGGCGCTGATGTGCATATGGTGGCAAAGGGCATGGGGCTGGACCATCGCATCGGGCCCAAATTCCTGCACCCTGGCCCAGGATACGGCGGGTCGTGTTTCCCAAAGGATACCCGGGCGCTGCTGATGATTGCTGCCAACAATGGTATGGAACTCGGGATTGTCAGATCGGCAGTCGAGGCCAATGAGAGACAAAAGAACAATATGATAGATAAAATAAAAAACGGGCTCGGCGGCGGCCTCAAAGATAAGACGATTGCTGTTCTGGGCCTTTCGTTTAAGCCCAATACGAACGATATGAGAGAGGCTCCTTCGATCTCTATAATTGAAAAACTTCTGAAGGAGAAGGCGAAGATAAAGGCCTTTGACCCGATCGCCATGGATGACGCAAAAACAGTTTTTCATGCTAAGATAAAGTACGCAAAGGGGCCGTATGATTGTGTAAAAGGCGCCGATGCTGTTGTCATTCTGACTGAATGGAATGAGTTTCGGAACCTGGAGCTTTTAAAGATAAAAACTCTGTTGAAAACACCGAACTTCTTCGACCTGAGGAATATCTATGAGCCTGAGAAGATGAAAAGGCTCGGTTTTAATTATTTCTGTGTCGGAAGGAATTAGATGCGTAAAGACCGTAATGCGTGATGCGTAATGAGTGAAGAGTAATGCGTAAAGAGTGAGTTTGGGATTTTTGAGTCCTTTACCCATTACGCATCACGGTCTTTAAGGGCGATTAGCTCAGCGGGAGAGCACTCCCTTCACACGGGAGGGGTCGCTGGTTCAATCCCAGTATCGCCCACCATATTTTCTTTGTTAATTAATCGCCTCTTCCCCTCTTTGTCCTGTCCTGATCCTTATGACGTCGTCAATATTGATTATAGCTATCTTGCCGTCTCCGAGCTTGCCTGTTTTGGCTGTTTTCTCTATGACGCCGCATATTTTATCCACAATTTCGTCAGGCACAATTACTTCTATTTTTACCTTTGGAATAAAATCTACAACATACTCAGCGCCACGGTAAAGCTCTGTATGTCCTTTTTGTCTCCCGAACCCTTTTACCTCTGTTATCGTCATTCCCTTGATACCCATCTCATTTAGCGCGTCTTTTACTTCGTCGAGTTTAAAAGGTTTAATAATGGCCTCAATCTTTTTCATACAGCCCCCTTGAAAATTACAGTTTTCTTAATTGTGAATACTCATAGAGTGTTGACATTGCCTTGCTTTCTGTCAGTATCCCTGATTCTTCAAGCGCGGCAATTGGATTCAACCCCCCAACGATAATCATTCCTGCCTTGTCTATGCCGACAGGGACCCCCAGAAGAGGACTGTTGGGCTGCCCTATAAGCAATATGCCGCCGATACCCCTTTCCATTATCTTCTGCTTAAGTCTCTTTGCCTCGTCAATGCATACTACTGGTATTTCACGGTAGCTTGCGAGTATTTTCCCTGAGCGGTTTTTTACCGCCCCTATCACGTTGGTCATCTTGCTCCGTATGAATATCTCCAGCGGGTCAACAGATGACCCTTCATAGCTTATCAGCGATGTAAATCTCGATGCTTTTCCTGCGTCTATTTCTAAGACACCCCCGAATTTTGAGGAGACCGGTATGCCTGCCTTCAAAAAAATCCCATTGATCGTAACACTGCATACTGTTCCAACGCCTATTTTGCCTTCTGGAATGAGAATATCCCCTATCTTTTCTCCCCCGCGTCTGAGAATCAACCTGTCACTCATGACATAGGGAGACTGGAAGATCTTTCTCATTATTTTCAATATTTTATTGAGGTTGTCTTCCGGGAAATAAGAGATGTTCAGGATTATTTTTCCGTCCATTGTCTCAAGGTCAAGGGTCGTGAGATATGAGAGCGTCTCTATCCTGCTTATGACAAAACCCACCTTTTCGGAAACATGGGCATAATTGAGTTCCTCTTTGCCCTTTTCAGTAATCTTTCTGCCCTCTTTGCCAAAAACCTCAGTATAGCCTCTTTCGTCAAGGATCCTGAGATGATACCGGACAGTCCTCTCGGTAAGGTCAACGCCGTATTCGGTGAGTTGCTTTGAAATCTCCCGCGACCCTGTGATCGTGTCGGGACTCTTGTCAAGGACTTTGAGGATTGAAAGCATGGTTTTATTCATTCCCTTTGATACCTCCGCATTTAAAGGGAGTGCCCCCTTCAATAGTGTTTATATTTATTACACCCTGCGGTCTCTGCCGCAGGGTGATTCATTTATGAGCGCAAAAAGTTCATTATCCCTTGAGTATTTTCATCGCTTCCTTTCTGTACGATTCCATCAGGTAGGGGATGCCGGTTACCCTGGCGCATTCCTCGGTAAGAGACATCAACTCATTTCTCGTAATCGAATCAACATTAAAGCAACGCGCTCCTGCCATCAGCTGCTGTAATCCGACCCTGATTTTCTGCGAATAGCTGTAGATGCCGATTGCTCCTAACGGGATGTTGTGAATCTCTTTGCTGCCTACGAGATTCTTTACCTCTTCATAACAGACAAAAATCTCTTCAACCGTGGAACCGAATTCGCTTACACTTTTAGGCAGATCGTTTGCTTTTATCCATTTCGCGATATTCTTGCCCACCATGCCGGGGATCATCAACGCACGGCCCATGCAAACAGCCCTGGTATAAGGGGCGCCTAAGGCCAATGCCTTGAATATGCCGTCTTCACTGCTGAAGCCGCCGGCAAAGGCGATATCAGGGACACGCTCACCCTTTTTATGTAAGATATTGCAGAATTCAGCGGCTGCTGCGTGCAAATAAAGCGAAGGCATGCCCCATTCTTCCATCATGCGCCACGGGCTCATGCCTGTGCCGCCGGGGGCGCCGTCGATTGTCAATAAATCTATCTTGGCCCTGGAACTCCATTTGATCGCCATTGCCAGTTCACGCAGGCCGTATGCGCCGGTCTTTAATGTGACTCTCTTGAAGCCGAGTTTTCTCAGCCTGGCGACTTCAGCATAGAAACCTTTTTCGCTGATAAAACCGAGGCGGCTGTGACGCTCGAATTCCTTGATCGCGCCGTCTTTGAAAGACGCCTTCACAACAGGATCCGACGGATCAGGAGTAACTATATATCCGCGTTTTTGCAATTCAAGGGCGCGCTCTATTGAATGTACTTTTATTTCACCGCCGATGCATTTGGCGCCCTGTCCCCATTTTAGTTCTATTGTTTCGATGCCATGTTTGTTGATGATGTATTCAGCTACTCCCAGCCGGGCGTCTTCGACATTCATCTGCACAAGGATCTCGCCATAACCCTGATGATAGCGGCGGTATATTTCAATTCTGCGGTCCATATCCGGAGCTTTTGTTACCATGTTTTTGCTGTTTAATTCAAGGGCAGGGTCGATCCCGCATACGTTTTCACCGCAGACAATCGTAACACCTGAAATAGCCGCACCTATCGCGAAGTGCTCCCAATTTTTGCGGGCGATTTCCGTAGAGCCGAGAGCTCCGGTAAAAATCGGCGCCTTCATTTTTACTTTTTTCGTCCAGCCATAATCAGTTTCAGTGTTGACAAATGGGAACCTGGCTGTATCAGGGTCGCCTTTCTGACCTTTGGGAAGGCCTTTGGCCCCAAGGGCATAACCATGGATGTTCAGGTGTGAATAATCAACAGGATAATTTTTGTCGCCGCCCGCGGTTATTTCACCGAAGGGTCCGGGATAAAGCATTTCTCTGCCTCTGAAGGTCGCTTTGAAGACTTCACAATTTCCTCTGCACCCGTCAATACATCTGCTGCAAAGGCCGCTCATCGGGGAGACATTTTTTGAACGATTGTGTGACCTGGTTGCGTCGTTAGCATTTGGCTGTTGCAAGTTCATATATAATTCCTCCTTATAAAACGTCTGTTTTTTTTGTACGACAATAACTGCTTGCAGAAAGCGCCCAAAGTTTGTTTTTCCCTATAAGTCCCACCTCCTCCTGTTAAGTATTGCTAATGTAATGTCGGTAAAAATAAGTACTGCTAACCTCAAAAGGCAAAAAAAAAATCCTTAAGGGATTTTATAGGCATTTCCCTGTGAGAATTCGCGTCACATACAGATAACTAATAGCTCAACCTCCTCATTATTTTTATTTCTCCATAGCGTCGGCAGATAATCTTTCAGGTAGATCGAATCACCTGCCTTCAGTTCTTTTTCAGTGTTTTCGACCTTTACAAAAATGCTGCCTTTTATAACCGGTGGAAATTTTTTTCATGGCAATAGGTTACCGTTCACCTTTAGGCATAAATTTATACAATATCCTGCGGTATTGTCAACCCAAAAATGCAATATTGTTACGCCAATTTAGAAATGTCCGCTTTTTACCATGCTTCCTAATTTGTGTCATTGCCCGACCCCCTCCGTCATTCCACGACCCCCCTCCGTCATTCCACGACCCCCTGATCAAGTCAGAGGGCATGCTTGATGCGGGGAATCCAGACCCTATTCTGGATTGGGAGCCTGCCCCGCACTTGATGCGGGGGTCAAGCCGGAGAATGACAGAATAAGTTTGTTTTGACTTTTGACGCCCTGTGCTCTTGGCACAGGGTTCTTCACAGGTTCTCACTATTTGTGGAAATAGGCGTTCAGCCCGATTGTTAATGGTTTTCCTTCTACCATGCAAGATGTTTTTATATTGCATCTTCATGGGCGCGGTTATTACTTTGAGACTTTTAGTAAATGAGTCTCAGCGGCTGGTGAAGGGTTTGTGCCCCCTGTCTTTGATTGTCGCTGAGTCAGTGGGGCGCTGAGGAGCGGAACCCCGGTGAGCAACCCCGCGCTGCGGCTGGATTTGGTGACCTTTCTGCGGTCCAATGGCGGCTGTACGAGTCCCGAATGGTTCAGGTTTCTTCTGCTCCCGGCGGCGTTGCTGTGCGCGCTGCGGACGGGCAAACTCGCTGTCCCGCGCCGGTGCGGATTTTTTGTAATCAAAGCCTTTCAGCGTGCGCCGTTCTATCTTTTTGCCGAGAACACGTTCAATGCCGCGCACTGTATCCTCGTCTTCGCGGGTAACGAATGTGAAGGCATCCCCGGTCTTCGCAGCCCGGCCAGTGCGGCCGATACGGTGTGTGTAGGCATCGGTAGTGTCGGGGATGTCGTAGTTGATGACGTGGGAAATGCTTGAGACGTCTATGCCGCGGGCTGCAATATCGGTCGCAACAAGAATCTGATATGAGCCGTCACGGAATCCGTCCAGCGCTGCCTGGCGCCTGTTTTGCGACAGGTTCCCCTGAAGCGATGCAGCACGGTAGCCCGCCTTTTCCAGCTGCTGTCCCACGCGCTTGGCGCGGTGCTTGGTGCGCGTAAAGATTAGTATCGACCCTGTGTCGGTATGGCGCAGCAGTTCGAGGAGGAGAGCGGTCTTAAGGTGCTGATCCACAGGGTAGAGGGCATGCGCGACCGTGCTTGCCGGTGCGGCGTGATTGACCTGCACAGTGACTGGGGATTGCAGTACCTCATGGGCCAGCCGACGGATATCATCGGGCATTGTTGCCGAAAATAACAGTGTCTGGCGCCTGGCCGGTATATGCTTGATGATCTTCCTGATATCAGGCAGAAAGCCCATGTCGAACATCCGGTCCGCCTCGTCCAGGACGAGGACTTCTACGCCTGAAAGGTTTATCGTTCCCTGATTGATATGATCGAGCAGGCGACCGGGGCAGGCGACGACGATCTCGACGCCGGAGCGCAGTTTCTGTATCTGCGGGTTTATGCCTACGCCGCCGTAGATCGTGAGGTTGCGCATGTGCGTTTTGCCGCCGAGGTCCGAGAAGGTTGTGTTGATCTGCTCAGCAAGTTCGCGCGTTGGCGCAATGACGAGGGCGCGGATACGGCCGCGCGGTTTGTTTATCAGGCGCTCCAGGATCGGCAGCACGAAGACTGCTGTTTTGCCTGTTCCGGTCTGGGCAAGGCCCATGACGTCTTTCCCCTGAAGTACAGGGGGAAGCGCCTGCTCCTGAATTGGTGTTGGCGTTATAAAGCCCGCTGCCTTAATCCCGGCAGCTATTTGGGGGTGAAAATTAAACTTGTGAAATTCCATAGACTCCTTTTTTCTGCGTTTTGGGAAAAAAACAGGGTGTATTCCGGGGCTTACAATGACGTAGTTTTCATCCGCGTACTGCAGTTGTTTTAATGCTTAACACTAACACTTCAGGGAAACTCTGTCAATCAAAATATAAGTTACTTTCAGAAGCTGAAAGAAAAAAATCGGAAATCCCTGCCAATTTTATTGACACTGAATTAAAATAAATTTTATCATACATACGGTAACCGTTTGCCGTCGCATCAAACGCCTTGAATAACCGGAATAGATTTATTGCTGATGTTCCGGGTTAGAAGGCGTTTTCTTGACAGCAAAATTTATTTTGGGTCTTCGCGTAATCGTGTGGGTCATTCTTGTCACAAATCATGTCATTCCACGACACCCCTCCGTCATTCCACGACACCCCTCCGTCATTCCACGACACCCCTCCGTCATTCCACGACTTGATCGGGGAATCCAGATATTA
>PGYF01000072.1:0-5555 GCA_002839535.1 Nitrospira bacterium HGW-Nitrospira-1 | reverse complement strand
TGGAATGACGAAATCCCGTGTAAACGTTCCATTTGAATCATCTTAAGAATAGCCTTTTTCTAATATTTTTACCCACTCACATCCACGAAGACCCTTTATTTTTCAGGATACAACTATTTAATATGTGCCGTTTAGCAGCGATAACATCAAATAAATACTTCTCTCCTATGGAGAATGTCTATGCCCTTGAGACCATGAAGGAAGGTCATGACGGGTCAGGCATGGGCATTATGCTGAAATCCCTTGGCGGGGAGTTCGAGGAATTAAAGGAATACCCGATACTGTCAGGCATCTGCTCTAAAAAGGGGATAGAGGTTGTTAATGATTATATGAAGAAAAAGGGGTTCAGGCTTGAGCATATATGGAATCCAAAAATAAAAACGGTTAAGGGAATAGTGCCGCGCGATCACTATTTTGCAAGAGTCTACGACTATCCTCCTGTCTACAAAGACAAATCTGCAGCGGAAAAAGAAGACCTTTTGATGAACACACGGCTTGCCCTGAGAAAGATTGGCGAGCCTGACGAATCAATCTTTGTGTTCTCTTTTTACCCTGATATTATCACCTTAAAAGAGGTCGGAGACCCCCTCCAGCTCAGCGAGTTTTTCGGGCTTGACAGTTCTTTGCTGAAGGCAAAGATAATTTTTGCGCAGGGCAGACAGAATACGAATTATGCGATAAACCTTTACGCCTGCCACCCGTTTTTTATGTAGGGCTACTCTACGATGACAAACGGCGAAAATACTGCGTTTGTTCCCATCCGGGAATACCTTATGAGCAGGGGAGTGCCGGGCTATGTCGGCTACAACAGCGACAGCGAGGTCTTCACCCATATACTCCATTACTCGGCAAAACAGCTGGGATTCCCGCTGCATTATTATAAGGATGTTATCACGCCGCTGAAATCTTCAGAGATCGCGGAGCGAAAAGACAGGGATGCCCTGAGACTGATGAAACAGTCGTTACGGCCTTTATGCATTGACGGTCCCAATATGGTGATTGGATTCACCCCTGAGGGCGCCTGTTTTATGCTGCAGGACTCCAAGAAACTCAGGCCCGGTGTTGTCGGCGGCGTAAAAGGTAGATATGCGCTGATGTCCGAGGAATGCGGTGTGGATAAAGCGATCCCAAAGAGAGATCGGAGTAAAGACATCTTCCCTATGAAATACGACATGGTAATTATTTCGCCGCAGGCGCAGAAGGTGGAGGCATGGAACCAGCTACACGGTTAGACCATAATCATAAACTTTCCTTAAGAGAGTTCCCCTATATTATACGGTGGAGGGATGACCGCTGTAAAAGATGCGGCAACTGCACGGCAGTATGCCCGGTCAAGGCAATTGTGCCTTCTGTAAAGGTGCGCAGAAGCGTTTATTCCGAGGGGCTTATGCCTACACCCTTGGCGTCAAGAAAGACAATCCATGTAGTGGAGCAGGTTGTTGATATGGACAGATACTGCACTGGCTGCGGGGCCTGCACTCTTGTCTGCCCCAATGAAGCTATAGAGCCTGAGTTTAATCCCCAGAACAAACTCCTGCATTATAAAAATAAGGGTGGAGACGGATATAAAAGAGGAGGCCGGAGGAATGATCCGGCGATATCAACACTTGACCGGCTTAAGTTTACGAGGATATCGATGCTCACCGACCCGGCGCTTGATGCAGGACGGCATGAATTCCGTATCAGAAGCCTTCTGGGAAGGATATTGCCTCCGGATGAACTGCCGCTGAAAACCGTAAACGGTCAACTGGTCCTCGATAAAACGAGCGGCAAGTTTATACCGCCTGTCCGCGAGATATATCCTATCATGATCGGCAGCATGTCTATCGGAGCGCTTTCACCCCCGATGTGGGAAGGCCTTGCCATGGGTGTTGCCTATCTCAATGAGGTGGAGGGGCTTCCGGTTGTCATGTGCTCAGGGGAGGGCGGAATGCCACCGAGGCTTTTGAGATCGCAATACCTGAAATATTTTATCATATAGATCGCTTCCGGATACTTTGGCTGGGACGAGATAATTCATGCCTTGCCTCATATGGTTGAAGACCCTGCGGCGATAGAGATCAAGTACGGTCAGGGCGCCAAGCCCGGTGACGGCGGGCTTCTGATGGCGCAGAAGGTGTTGAAGCTCATAGCGAGTATTCGCGGCGTTCCGCAATTTGTTGACCTTGCATCGCCTCCGACCCACCAGACAAAGTATTCCATTGAAGAGGCTGTCGCCAAGATGATCCAGTCCATGTCAATGTCGAAAACAGCGCGGGCTGTTTTAAATAACCTTGCCAGAAATCCTTACGCCGGGGGACTTTGCATAGACGGAGAGGACGGCGGGACAGGCGCGGCATATAACGTATCTATGGACAAGATGGGACACCCCATAGCATCGAACATCAGGGAATGCTACCTTGACCTCGTAAAACAGGGCAAGCAAAACGAGCTTCCGCTGATTGCTGCGGGAGGCGTCGGCAAAAAAGGCAATCTGGCCGCAAACGCGGCTGCGCTGATCATGCTTGGCGCATCTGCGGTCGCTATCGGCAAATATATCATGCAGGCCTCGGCTGACTGTTTTGGAGATGAGTACAATCGCTGCAATCTCTGCAATACAGGGCTCTGTCCTCGGGGCATTACAACACAGGACCCGAAGCTTTACAGAAGGCTTGATTCCGACAAGGTTGCAGAGAGGGTAGTAGAAGTATTTAAGGCTGCTGATGTGGAATTGAGAAAGATATTCGGCGCCTATGGGAAGGAGTACGGAACTGCCCATAGGCATGTCAGATGGACTGAGCATTGATGATAAAGCAATGGCAGAGAGGTTGGGGATAAGTTATGCCTGCTGAAAAAAAACTGAATAACCCCTCCTCACCTCCCCTTAAGATAAGGGGAGGCAGGGTGGGGTTATGTTCTATGCCCGGCTCAGAGATGATGTGCAGAGTTGGTATTAAAATAAAAGGCTCATCAGAGTGAAAAAAATTGTTATCAAAGGCAATGTCGATGGCAACCGCGTTGCGTCCCGTATTCTGGAAGAGCAGATACAGGATGCGGTACAGGCAGGCGCACCGGAGCTGAGAGGCGCAACAAGCCGCTCTGGAATGATGAAGAGGTTGAAAGGCTCACGCCTAATGATCAGTTGAAATTGCTGGAAAAGCTTGCCCATCAGCTTAAGAAAACAGGCATTGCCATAAAAAAAGAACTCGACTGGAAAGGGCTTTACGGTCTTGGAAAAGGATTGTGGAAAGGCAAGGACGCCCAGGAATATGTCAATCGTTTGAGAGAGGACAGGGTGTGACCTTATCTGAAGAACTCGCCCTGATAAGCTCTATTTTCGTAGACACAGCGCCTGTTATCTATTACATAGAAGCACATCCTCAGTTCGGCCCTCTTGCAAAAGAAGCTGTCACAAACTCCTTTCCCTTTACTTAAGATAATCTCCGAGCAGCCCTCTGCTGTGCTCGTCGTCATGGCAATAAACGCAGAGGTTCTCCCAGTTGGAGCCATCAGGAGGATTGTTTTGGTAGTTGCCGTCTTTATGATGCACAGTGAGCAGGCGCCGGTTTTTGAAATCAAACTCCCTCCCGCATTTGGCGCATATCAGGCCGTGGATTTTCAGGGATTGCTCCCTATAATCGGAGACAGGGGCATTGCCCTCTTTTAATTCCCTGACGATTTCAGCGGCGGTCTTGCCTGCGGCGGGCTTTTGCGGCACGGGTTTTCGGAATTTCATTCGTTGTCTGCTTCCCAAAAACTTACCTCCTGTGACTTTATTTTCGGTTTCACCATAGGTTTTTATGATAACATAAAGTCAAATAGTTTATTTTCTGCAGGAGGCTTATATACCGCCGCTTTACGGGAAACTTACAGGACTCAAAGGCAGTCACATAAATGCACTCGAAAGGATATATCGCCGTCGTGTGCATCGGGAACTGATAACTGTCGAACTCGCAAAATACCTTGCCGCTATTTCAACCGAACTGAACCGGCAGATCGGCGTCCTGATCTCAAGAAAAGGTTCAGTCACGCATGTGATTGTCGGAGATTCCAAGGGCATATTTCTGCCGCCGCTCGAGGACTATCCCCTCGGTCGGAAGGCGCTCCGCGGTCTCAGGCTTGTCCATACGCACCTCAATAATGAACCGCTCAGCCAGGACGATCTGACAGACCTGGCGCTTTTACGGCTTGATGTCATCGCTGCAATCGGCTTAAAGGACGGACAGCCTTCAATACTCCATATTGCGCATCTTGACAGACGTGATCCAAAAAAGCCGTTTAAGGCGCTTCCTCCTGATGATATTTACGATATACAATTTGATTTTGAGACGTTTGTAAGAGATTTTGAACAGGAAGTTGAAAAGACAGGGGCGATCGAAACCGGCTTGCAGGGGAGATATACCGGTGGAACCTCTGCCAGGGAAAAGGCGATTCTGGTCAGTGTCTCGGTAAAACCAAAATATGATCAGGAAGATTCTATCGCTGAATTGAGGGAACTTGCCCTTTCAAGCGATGTTATGGTGCTGGATGCGATTATTCAGAGACCACATGAGATAAATCCACGGTATCTCATGGGTGAAGGCAAGATCAAAGAGCTTGTTATTACGGCGATGAACAGGGGCGCTACCCTGTTGATCTTTGACCAGGATATGTCCCCGTCACAGATAAAGGCGATAGCCGAGATCACGGAACTGAAGGTCATTGACCGTTCCCAGCTTATCCTCGATATATTCGCCAGACGCGCCCACAGCAGGGACGGAAAGGTACAGGTGGAGCTTGCACAGCTTAAGTACCGGTTGCCGAGACTGACCGGCAAGGGAACAGCCATGTCGAGACTGATGGGCGGCATTGGCGGAAGGGGCCCAGGTGAGATGAAGCTTGAGATCGACAGAAGGCGCGTAAGAGACAGGATCAATCTTCTGGAGAAGGAATTGAAGCTGCTGGGCGAGGCAAGGAGACAGAGAAAGGCAAGGCGTGTTGCAAAGGAGATTCCGATAGTCTCTATTGTCGGATATACAAACGCCGGGAAATCCACCCTTCTGAATGCGATGACAAAAAGCGGGACATTCGTAGAGGACAAATTATTTGCGACACTGGATACGGCGAGCAGACGGCTCAGGTTTCCCAGGGAGCGGGAGGTCGTTATCACCGATACGGTCGGTTTCATCAGAGACCTTCCGAAGGACCTCATGACCGCATTCAGGGCAACCCTTGAAGAGTTGAAAGACGCTGACCTTCTTTTGCACGTTGTAGATGCTTCCAGCCCAAGGTTTGAACAGCATATGGCGTCAGTTGAGAAGGTACTCTCGGACCTGGACCTTCTGGATAAAAAAAGGTTGCTCATATTCAACAAGATTGATAAACTGAGCGCCGAAGAGGCGGGAATACTCGCACAGCGTTTTCAGGCAATCCCCATTTCGGCTCAAAACAAAAAAACCTTTGTTCCCCTGCTTGCTGCCATGGAGAGGGACCTCTTTGACCTGTTGCCTCATTTAAAAAACTATACGAAATGAATATTCGTTGCCTCATGTAAAATCTACTCCAACCAATTCTACTTTTTTACCTCTTTTAAAGTC
>PGYF01000181.1 GCA_002839535.1 Nitrospira bacterium HGW-Nitrospira-1 | reverse complement strand
GATTTCAGTTACAATAATGAACAATTAGCTCAGGAGATAGCTGATATCGCCGAGGAAACCTACCGCCAGGTTAATGCCCAGCTCGGCTCGCCCAACAAGCATCACCACCTGCAAAAGATAGCCATAATTATGGAAGATTTTTCTGATTATGCCCTGGGTTTTGCCTCCTCTTTCCCTCATCGAGTGATTCGCCTTTCCCTGACCGCCCCCACCGCCAAATCCTTTGATATGAAATTTAAAAGCTGGCTCAAAATGGTAATCACTCACGAATACACCCACCTGGCTCATTTCGAGATGACTGCCGGGCCCACTACCGCCCTGCGCGCCCTATTTGGTCAGATACTCGTTCCTAATGCCCTCCAGCCCATCTGGTCAATTGAGGGATTAGCAGTTTATAATGAAACAAAATTTACCGCCGGAGGCCGAGGGATAGATGCTCGCTATGATATGTATCTTCGCATGGCCACCCTGGAAGACCAATTTAACACTTTGGATCAGATAAGCGGTTATTGGGGAAGATAAAGTAATTGCCATGAGTGAAATTTTCTGTGAATATCCCTATTTAGGATTTAACTATGCCGTAAAAAAGACGACAGGCCTGAACCTGGAGGAACTGTATCAAAGCTGGAAAGATAGCTTAAAAGAAAAATATCAACTCCAGGTGCAAAAAATTCTCTCTCAAAAAAATCTTACTCCTTCTCAGCAATTAACTAAATACCATTATTGGGTCGATTATCCTCGCTGGCTTTCCACCCCCGAAGGATATAAAATAGCAGTCAGAGTTTCTACACCTCATTCCTATCCCTTTATTCAAATTATCGACCCTTTAAGCCCTTCTCTTCCCTTAACTCCTCGTTCTATTAAAAACGAACCTTTAATTAGAAGAACTTATGGCCGAGATTCTTCTTTTAGCCTCTCTGCGGACGGTTCTAAAATAATTTATGCTAAATTAGACGACTATGCGCAATTTTATAAATTTTATGACCTTTATTTATTCGACTTAAAAACAGAAAAAGAGACCCGCCTTTCTGAAGGGCTGCGGGCTCGTGATCCCAGCTGGTCACCTGACCCGGAAAATCCTCAAATCGTGGCAGTAATTAATCAATCAGGAACAAATAATTTAGCTCTAATTAATTTACCTTCCCCAAACTCATCAATTAATGAAAACCAGCCCACCTATACACTAATTAC
>PGYF01000071.1 GCA_002839535.1 Nitrospira bacterium HGW-Nitrospira-1 | reverse complement strand
CAGTAGATATTGCATATTTCCGGGCAGAGCTTAATCTGATTCAGGATATTTATCGGAAAGGCGTCCCTTAGAATAATACAGAATACATGACCTGCCCCGATTGCCTGAAGATTTTTTACGCAAAGGTCTGTCAGCCCATCGTCGTTGCCCTCTGTTCTGATAAGGCATGGCCCTGAGGCCTCTGCGAAGGCGCTACCGAATTTCGCACAGGGAACGGTTGTAACGATAATTTCATACAGGTCTTCGGCTGTTTTGATAAAATGTGTCTGGCCGAGAATGACATTACAGCCTTCGGGTATATCCAACGATATTGTTTTTATTTCCACAGTCGTTCCTCCATTTCTTAACGTATGCTATTCCCCATTACTATACCTAATTGTTATGTTATAATTAAAATATTTTTGGGAGATGTCAACCCTTACATGTCAAAATTATACACGATATTTTTCCTGCTTATCACGCTTTTTTCCCCTGTATTGTCTGAAGGCCGGACAATTACAGGCCCTAAAGTAAGGCTTGCCAATAATGATATCTTTGTGTCGTTTTCCCTGAATCTTGAAGATAAGACTATACAGGAGATAAAAAATGGAATAGACAAGGAGCTGAAACTGTATGTCGATCTGTTCAGAATATGGAAAATATGGCCGAATGAATTTGTACTGGGGAAATTATATATAAGAACGCTGAAGGCTGATCCGGTTAAAAAAGAATATGTGTCAACCTCATCTGAGGGCGGCACGCTTGTCGAAAGACGCTTCAAGTCTTTTGAATCCATGATCAGTTGGGCCTTGTCGGTTCAAGACATGAAACTTACAAACACCCGGGAAATAGATCCAGGAGAATATTTTATACGGGTTACGATAGAGTCCAGGATCCGGAAACTCCCCCCTGTTATCGGTTACCTCTTTATCTTTCTGTCGGAAAATGAGTTCAAGATAGTCAAAGATTCCGGTATTTTTGTGATTGAAGGGACCAAATGAAGAACTTTAAATTCCCTCTCTTTATAGCATCAACAGCTGTTTTCATTATTTTTGTCTTCGGGCTCGAACTGCATTACATGGGGCTTGAAGACGTCCCCTTTTCCACGAAACTGGTTCTTTTTGTCCTGCTGAATCTTACTCTTGCCGTGTTGTTTGCGCTGATATTTTTTGTCGGCAAAAGCCTCTTCAGGATTTATCTTGAAAGAAAAGAAAAAGCGCCCGGTTATAAGTTCAAAACAAGGTTTGTCGTGATTTTGGTTGTCATGACTCTTATCCCGTCAGTTTTTCTGTTTGTCGTGTCAAGCGGTATTGTTACGAACTATCTTGACAGGTGGTTTGACCCGCAGATAAAGCAGCCCTTAAATCTGTCCATTGAAATAGCAAAGTCTGCCTATGACATGCAAAGGCAGCAGGCGCTTGAATATGCAAAGACAGTTGTTTCTGGAAACACCCTCCCTCCTCATTATAAGGTTTACACCCTTTCTCAAATTCCGGATGATGCATCGGAGACTATAAAGGCGGGCTTTGACGGAAAATCGGACGTCGAGGTGATAACAGGGGAAAAGGGTGATATAGCCAGGGCTGTGGTTCCACGAGACAGACTGAAGCCGCATAATGGCGTCATTGTTGTTGAATCTGCGATAGATTCAGGCATCAGTAAAAATACTGCGGCAATACAGGAGGCATACAAAAATTATCTGACTCTCGAGTCATGGAAGCTGCCTATAAAAACAAATTATCTCCTGATGCTGGGGTTTTTTACACTCCTCATTATTTTTTCGGCGTTATGGGTTGCCCTCAGGGTGTCTCGGGGCATTACAGAACCGATCAGGGAATTGGCCCTGGCTACTGAAGAGGTCGCCAAAGGGAACCTTGATATGAAGATAGCGGGCAGCAGAGACGATGAAATAGGGCTCCTGGTGAATTCGTTTAATAATATGGTGAGAGAACTGAAAGAGGGCAAGGAGTCCCTCCATAGCGCCTGGCTGAAATCCGAAGAAAGCAGGCTCATTGTAGAAAACATGATCAAGAATATAAATTCCGGCGTTATATATCTTGATACAGAGGGGAATATCCTCACGATCAACAGCGCTGCCTGCAGGATACTGGCCGTAACGCAGGAAGAAATCATCAACGAGAATTATTCAGTCCTTCTGTCAATATTGAAATCCGATGAATTAAAGGGCATTGTCAAAAATATACGGGTGCGTGATTTTAAGGGTTTGGAAAGAGAACTCAGGGTGACTATCAGGGACAGGCTGAGGCTTCTCAGGATATTTATAACTACCCTGGGAGATGCGGAAAACTTTCTCGGGACATTAGTCGTCTTCGATGATCTTACTGAGATAGCACGGGCGGAAAAGGCCATGGCCTGGCAGGAGGTAGCCAGGAGAATGGCGCATGAGATCAAGAATCCGCTGACGCCGATACAGCTTTCCACTGAGCATATGATTAAGAAATGGCAAAACCATGATGAGGATTTCGGCAAGATATTCGACCGCTCTACAAAGGCGATTATCAAAGAGGTGGAGAGCCTGAAAAATCTTGTGAATGATTTTTCCCGGTTCGGCAAGATGCCGGAGATAAAAAAAACCCCTGTCAGGTTATCGGCTATCATAGATGAGGTTATTGATCTCTATAAAGATTATAAGGATATCGTGATTGCGATGTCTTCGCAGGGAGAGGAGACCCTTGTTGAATTGGATGCGGAACAGTTCAAAAGGGTTATCATCAATCTCGTTGGAAATGCCATACAGGCCATGCACAACAGTGGAGAAGTCAATATCAGCATTGAATATGACGTCCGGGCCAACAGGGTTAGCGTTGATATAGCAGACAATGGCCCCGGCATACGTGACGAAGACAAGGAAAAATTATTTCTCCCCTATTTTTCGACCAAAAAAGACGGAACAGGGCTCGGTCTTGCAATAGCCGGCAAGGTTGTAACAGACCATAGAGGATATATTAGAATAAAAGATAATGATCCCAGGGGCGCGATATTCAGTATAGAACTGCCCATAAAGGAAGGTTAGATGTCAAAAGCGCTTGTAATGATAGTAGATGATGAGGAAGGCATAAGAGAAACCCTCTCCGGCATACTTGAAGATGAAGGGTATGAGAGTATTACAGCCTCTTCCGGTGAGGAGGCTGTAAAAAAAGCAAAAGAGACCACTCCTGACGTTGTGCTACTGGATGTTTGGCTTACAGGCATGGACGGCATTGCCACGCTTCAGGAACTGAAGGCGTCTTACCCTGCCATGCCGGTAATTATTATTTCCGGCCATGCCAGCATAGAGATCGCGGTAACAGCGACTAAAATGGGCGCATATAGTCTTCTCGAAAAGCCCCTGTCCATTGAAAAGGTCCTGCTGACAGTTGACAGGGCCCTCGAAAAAAGGGTCCTTGAACTTGAAAACAGGATGCTTCGTGAAAACCTGCTCAAAAAAGGCAGGATGGTTGGAGATTCAGCCAAAATGAAACAGTTAAGGGAGCAGATTAAAATAGTGGCCCAGAGTAACAGCAGGGTGCTGATCCTCGGAGAAAGCGGCTCAGGCAAAGAACTTGTTGCCCAGTTACTCCATGAAAACAGTTCAAGGGCAGGCAGACCTTTTATAGAGGTGAACTGCGCTGCCATACCTCAGGAGTTGATCGAAAGCGAGTTGTTCGGGCATGAAAAGGGGTCTTTTACAGGCGCCTTTGAACGGAAGAAAGGGAAGTTTGAGCTGGCTGATAACGGGACGCTGTTTCTTGATGAAATTGGAGATATGTCCCTGCAGACCCAGGCAAAGGTGTTGAGGGTGATAGAGACCCAGGAGTTTCAGCGGGTTGGAGGGAGCAAGAACATAAAGGTGGATGTGAGGATAATCTCTGCAACGAACAAGGACCTTGCGGAAGAAGTAAAAAAAGGGAATTTCAGGGAAGACCTTTTTTTCAGGTTGAACGTTATCCCGCTCAAGTCGCCTGCCCTGAGAGAGAGGCTGGATGATATCCCTGCGCTTGTAGATAATTTCCTCGATCTTCTTGCTGCAGAATACGGACAGCAGAAGAAGGGCATAACAGCCGATGCAGTAAAAACGCTTCAGAAATATTCCTGGCCCGGGAATATCCGGGAGCTGAAGAATACGCTGGAGAGACTTGTTATCATGACGCCTTCAAAAACAATCACTGCCGGCGATATGTTCATGCCCGAATCCACCGGCTCGGATTATTTTTCATTCAGCGCCCTCAAGGATGCCAGAGACGCCTTTGAGAGGGATTTTATTATAAAGAAACTCGATGAAAACGCCTGGAACATATCAAAAACCGCAGAAGTGCTTGATATGGAAAGAAGCAATCTGCACCGTAAGATTAAGGCATATGATATCAAGACGCCTTAACCCAAAAAATGCAATTAGCAGGGGCATGGATGACTGAAAAGTATTTTGCAGCAACACCTTTTACATGCCGGAGATTGTAACTTGTATTACGGCATCCTGGAAAATCCTGTTGAAATTAAAAGACTTTGAAGGCATTCATGTCCCTGCGATATAATTCAACTGCATTTTTCGCCTTAACCCAATTTTTTTTTACAATTGCATTTTTCGGGTCAAGATTTCATATCTTCAAGAAACGGGAACTGAGAACGTACCTTGGCTGCTGTCTCCGGGTCTATTTCACAGACAATAAACTGTTCTCTCGGGCCTCCTGAGCAGATATCTTTCCCCATAGGGTCAAATACGTGCGAGGCCCCAGGATACCTGATTCCATTGCCGTCTTTCCCTGTCCGGTTGACCCCAATGACAAAACACTGGTTTTCGATCGCCCTGGCCCTCAGGAGTGTTTCCCAGTGGTCTTTGCGGCTGCCTGGCCAGTTGGCCAGTATAAATACCGCATGGACTCCTCCGGCGATGTCTCTGAATATCTCGGGGAACCTGAGGTCATAACAGATGAAAACGCTCATCGGGATACCTTCGATATGAAAGATAACGCGGGTATTGCCGGCGGAAAAATATTTATCTTCATGGGCGAATGAAAACGGGTGCATCTTGGCGTATTTGGCTATAATCAAGCCGCCTCTGTCAAAGACAACAGCAAGGTTTTTCGCCTTTTTCTGCCCCGGCGCCTTTGCTGCGAATCCCGCTATAACATTCAACCCGTATTTTTTCGCCAATTCAGACAATACCCGGGATGTCTCTCCTGCCTCCTCTTCGGCGATGGCTGGAATATTCATCGAAAAACCAGTGTTAAACATCTCAGGGAACACTATTATGTCACAGGATTCCCGGGCTGATTTTTTGAAGAATTTTTCTGCCATGGCATAGTTTGCCTTTTTGGATTCCCATGCAATGTCCATTTGTATTAATGCTATCTTCATTCAAACCTCTTTAGAGATAATAACAGATTTTCCGCATTCTGAACATATCCCTTTTCTTGATTTTAGGCAACGATAACGCATAAAATTTAAATCCATGGAAATCACAATAGCAGACGGAAAAAGCATCCCTGCCAAAGCAGGAGAGAGTATTTATGAAGCGCTCAGGAATAACGGCATATACCTTGTGGCTTCGTGCGGAGGCAAGGGGGTTTGCGGTAAATGCCGTGTAAAGATTATTGAAGGCAGAAGCCGCATCAAGGCAGCAGGCAAGCTGAGGAAAAAGGACAAAGAGCAAGGCATAGTTCTTGCGTGCCGGACATTTCCCCAGGAGAATATTCTTATAGAGATCCCTGAAGATGCAAAGCTTGTCATCGGCAACAAGATCGCTGTTTCAAAATCAAAGGGCCTGCTGGAATTTCTTCGTTCTGTAGAGCCGGTGTTCACCCCGCCTGTCAAATGCGCTGTTCTGAATCTTGCCCCTCCCACAATACATGATCATATAAGCGACCTTGAGCGCATTAAGAAGGCCCTTGCTGAGAAGGGGATTTATGGCATGAGCTTCTCTCATGATTTTGTCTCTTCCATGTCAAAGTCCCTGAGGGCTGCCGGCTGGAAGGTGAATCTGGCCTATACGGATAATCTGGAGGCCTTTGCCCTGTCCCCCGCCGAATGTATGAATAAGTATGGCATAGCGGTTGATATCGGGACGACGACCGTTGTGCTTTCAGATGCGTTATGGCGATGATGTAATAACGAGGATTGTCCATGCCACTGAAGGCGGCGGCATCAATGAACTGCGGGATGCCGTAGTTGATGACGTCAATGATATGCTTTTGCCGGTGCTGGAGAGAAATAGCGTCAACATGGATGATGTTGTTGCTGCTGTTATCTCCGGCAATACAACCATGTCGCAACTTTTCTGGGGATTGGATACGTCTTCTATCAGGGAAGAACCCTACATACCGACCGTTAATATATTCCCGGTATGGAGGGCAGGCGCTGCCAGGATACGGATAAATTCACAGGCGCCTGTGTATACGCTGCCTTCTGTCGGAAGCTATGTCGGCGGGGACATTGTGGCCGGGGTATTGGCGTCCAGGCTGCACAGGAGTCCTGAGATAGCGCTTTTTATGGACATCGGCACTAACGGAGAGATAGCTGTCGGCAACAATGAATGGTTGATAACAGCCGCGTGTTCGATGGGCCCTTGCTTTGAGGGAAGCGGCATACGCCACGGCATGAGGGCAACCGAAGGAGCGATCGAATCCGTAAAAATTGATCCGGTAACCTTCGAGCCCGCACTTGGAGTTGTCGGAAACACAAAACCGGTTGGGATCTGCGGTTCCGGCATGATAGACGCTATTTCCGAGCTCTTTATCGCCGGACTTATTGACCGGAGAGGAAAGTTCGCCGGAGATATTATAACAGACCGAATTAAGATCGGGGATGAAGGGCCGGAATTCATCCTTTACAGGGGAGAACTAAAGGATATTGCGCTGACAGAGGCGGACATCGGAAATGTTATCCGGGCAAAGGCAGCTATTTACGCAGGCGTATCCGTGCTTTTGAAGGAAGTGGGGCTTTCGCTTGATATTGTGAAACGTGTTTATATTGCCGGCGGCTTTGGCAATTACCTGGATATAGATAAGGCGATTATGATCGGTATGCTCCCTGACCTGCCTGAGGAGAAGTTTTCGTTTATCGGCAATACCTCTATTGCAGGCGCATATCTCTGCCTGCTTTCCCGGAATATGCGTCAGGAGGCTGAGGAGATAGCCGGGAAGATGACCTATGTGGAGCTCTCTGCTTCGCGGGGTTTTATGGACGAATATATGTCCGCGCTTTTTCTGCCGCACACAAATATGGACCTTTTCCCGACCGTTAAAAAAGCGTATAAAAAATCCCCGTAAGCGCTGCAGTTTGTTAGAGAATCAAGAAAATATTGTCTATAAGGCGGGTCTTCCCTATCCTCACCGCAACAGCAAAAAGCACGTTATTTTTTATTTCATCAACTTCTTCCAGTGTCTCAGGATCGTAAACAGATGCGTAATCTATGCCGGCTATCAGCGGTTCTGACGAGATAATGTCTTTCATCAACTCCCTTATCTTTTTCCCCGAAGTTACCCCTGACTGAACCGTGTCTGATGCTTTGATGAGACACCGGTAGAGTACGCAGGCAGCCCTGCGCTGCTCTTTATCGAGATATACATTCCTTGAACTCATGGCGAGGCCGTCGTGTTCCCGCATAGTCGGACAGGCAATAATATCTACGTCGAAATTCAGGTCCTTAGCCATTTTTTTTATGATGACTGTCTGCTGAAAATCCTTCTGTCCGAAATATGCGCGGGTAGGAGTGATGATATTGAAAAGCTTTGCTACAACGGTTGCTACCCCCCTGAAGTGACCTGGCCTGAACTTGCCGTAGAGTCTTTCTGAAAGAGCACCAACTTCTATGGAGGTAGAAAAACTCTGTGGATACATAAGATTGTTGTCAGGGAGAAAGAGGATATCAATATCCTCCTGGCGCAGTTTTCTGATATCCTCCTCAATATCTCTGGGATATTTGTCGAGGTCTTCGGCTGGACCGAACTGAAGAGGGTTTACAAAAATGCTCACAATCACTACGTCATTTTCCATTTTTGCCCTTTTGATGAGGCTTAAATGCCCGGCATGAAGGGCGCCCATTGTCGGAACAAATCCCAGGGACCTTCCCCTGAGGAGGTGTTTTTTGCAGCTGTCCTGTGTTATCCGCGGAATTCTCAGCAGTTCCATATCTATCTCCTGCCGTCTCACTTATTTTTTTATCTTATTAGTAGCCATAGAGAGTCGCCATAGGGGTCAGCCCTTGAGAATTTGTTGAATTTCTCTCTGTAGAAGCGAAATCTTGCCAATGACCACATTTTAACATTTTTAACATTTGGGGAAAACATAAAAAATTTATCTTTACTTTTCTTGCTCTGTCTCTTCAGTTCCTTTGATCTCGGAGAGCGCTTTTTTTACCTCTTCCTCTGTATTCCTCAGTCTGTCTTTACAGAACTTGATCAGATAGGCAGCTCTCCTGACTTTTTCTGCAAGGACGTCCACATTAATTTCTTCGGACTCAATCTCACTGATTATCTCTTCAAGCTCAGTCAATGCCTGAGAATAGGTCAACTGCTTGCTCTTGCTCATACTCTTCAGCCTCCTTTGTGTTCTCTACAACGCTGGAAATAATGCCTTTGAATAAGCTGGTAACAATAACGTCACCTTTACAGAGAAGTGATGCATCTTTTAATATCTTTCCCTTATGCTGTGTAATGCTGTAACCTCTTTGAAGGACATTTACCGGATCAAGGAGTCTTACGACCTTTTCAAAATTATCGAGTCTGCTGCCGGCTTTCTGTATGAACTGCCGCACGTTAATCCTGAGAACTTTTTCTATCCCGTCTATTTTTGTGTTAAGGGATGCGGTCAACTGTATTGAGATAAAGCTTAATCTTTGGGCAAGCACTGTCAGTCCGTAATTTTCGTCTCTGATAAATCTTTCCGTATGTTTTACCACACGGTTTTGTATTCCTATGACAGTTTCCTCAAAACTGCGGAGCCCTGATATAAGAAACTCTGCAACGGCGGTAGGGGTTTTCATTTTGGTATGCGCCGTCATATCAACTACAGTATCGTCTTTTTCATGGCCTATGCCGGTGATCACAGGCATAGGGAATTTTGCAATCTGCAGGGCAAGGTTGTAGCTGTCAAAGCAATCCAGGTCAATAACAGAGCCGCCGCCCCTGATGATGACTAATACGTCAAAGCGGTCTTTTTTTTGTCCGACGTTCTTCAGGGCTGAGATAATGGACTGTTCAGCCCCGGCCCCCTGCATCAATGCCGGAAACAGGACATGGATGAACTTGTATCCATAGGGATTATTGTCAAGCTGGCCAAAAAAATCACCGTAGCCTGCGGCTGTAGGCGAAGAGATGACAGCGATCTTTTGCGGGACGATGGGCAAGGAGAGGCTCTTGTTGAGTCCTATGAGCCCTTCTTTTCTCAGGCGTTCGATCACCTCTCTTTTTTTGAGCGCCATTTCGCCCATGGTATAGGCGGGATCAATATCCCTGACATTAAGACTCAGACCGTATACTTCATGAAAGTTTACGGCAGCCAGGAGAAGGACCTTCATCCCGGGTTTCAGGGATTCGTTTGTCGCAGTCTGGAATTTGAGGCTGAGTTTGCGGTATTCATACGCCCAGATGTTTGCCTTCGCCTGTGCGACAGTCTTGTTGTCCTCTTTTTCGACAAGCTCAAGATAGCAGTGTCCCTTCTGGTTGAGCTTTGTATCGGCAATTTCTGCCATGACCCAGTATGTATCAGGCAGTGCATCACTGATCGCATTTTTAATAATATTATTCAGCTCAAAGAGGCTGAAAGGGGTTTTGTTATTTGAAAAAAGGTCTTCCATAGCTTAGGTGTAATTATACTATATAACCGTTAGACAAGCGGAATGACCCTATATTCGGCAGTTGGATTATGCTCGCATGGATATTGCGAGGCTTTGGTTTGTCCGAAACAGTATAATATGCAGCATATGCATGGCACCTGTAATCCTACTAAGGCCCTTGACGGACAGAACGTTAACGCAACGTTGAGACAGCAGTTGGCCTCAACTGCCCTTATTTTGGACAAGGGTGTTAAAATACAGCATGGATTTTGAAAAGTACGGCCTGGATATTAAGAGATTGTTTAATCATCTTGATGAGGGAGTCATCCTTGTTGACGGCAATAATGCCATTCGATGGATCAGCGAGCCAGGCGCTGAAATACTCGGCAAAAATGCGGCAAGACTTTTGGGATCCCACATTGACGAAGTCTTTATAGAAGGCAGTGAAGTTAATTTGGCAGGCGAACAGATCATTGAACTCAAAATGCCGGATGGCAATGAAAAGCATATATTGATAACGTTTAAATTTGTCCCCTTAAAGAGCTCCCTTGACGGGCCATGGAAGGCATTTGTCTTTAAAGATATAAGCCTGATGAAAGATGTAGAGGAAGAAATAAAAAACAGAAATAAAGAAATCTCCTTTATCACACGAAACGAAAAGATGGAAGCAATTCTTGATCTCATCAGAATTACCGCTCCAACCGATGCGTCGGTGCTTATCCAGGGCGAATCCGGAACAGGCAAGGAACTCATTGCAAAGATGATACATCAGAACAGCAAGAGAAAGGGCTTCCCGTTTATAACAATGAATTGCGCCGCTTTTCCTGAAACACTCATCGAGAACGAATTATTCGGACATATTAAGGGAGCATTTACAGGCGCATTAACCGACAAAAAAGGGAGATTTGAGATAGCGGATGGAGGGACTATATTTCTTGATGAGATTGCAGAGATAAGCCCCGGCCTTCAAGCCAAGCTTCTGAGGGTTTTACAGGACAAGAGCTTTGAGAAACTCGGCAGCAACAAGACAATTACTGTTGATGTGCGGGTTGTAGCCGCTACCAATAAAAACATCAAGGAAGAAATCAAAAAGGGAAGATTCAGGGAGGACGTTTATTACAGATTGAATGTGATTCCAATATGCCTGCCTCCTATCAGAGAAAGAAGAGAAGATATTCCGGCGCTTGTGATGTATTATTTAAAGAAATTTGAACAAAAGAGTTGTAAGGCCGTAAGAGGCGTAACATCAGAGGCCATGGATATTTTTATGAGATATGATTGGCCGGGAAACGCGAGGGAAATAATCAATGTGATTGAATATGCCCTTATATGCGCCAAAGGCGACTATATAACAGTAGATCCCCTGCCCCCGGATATGAAGAAGCTGGACATGCGCAGTGTCTCACAAACAGTTTTGCCGAATAATGAAACATCGGGCATGGAGCATGGGGCATTGGGCAAAAAAAGAAGAAAATCATACAAAAAGGTTACCCTTGAAGACTGTCTCAGCGCTGTCAGCCAATGCGGGAGAAATAAGGCATTGGCGGCAAGGATGCTGGACATTAACAGAACTACATTATATAAGAAACTAAAATCAGGCTCAGAAGACGTCCGCTAAACAACCTTGCGCAGTTCTGTTTCGACAGTTTATTTATGTTTATATATGTGTTGCAAGATGTTGATATTTGTGCTTTTAGCCTTTTAAAGCTCAATCTGTTTTTAATGACAGAGGGCATGCTTGATGCGGGGGTCAAGCCGGAGAATGACAGAATAAATTTGTTTTGACTTTTGACGCCCTGTGCTCTTGGCACAGGGTTCTTCACATCTTGAATTTTGACCTGCATCACACACTTGTATCTGATTCTTGAAATCCAATATTAGCAAAGGCTTTTATGGGCTATTTTAGATAGGTATCCGCCAATATATAAATTGGCATGGCAATTGCTTGTATACTTAGTGATCCGGCCGGAACAAAAAAAATAAAGGAGGTTTTAAACGAATGAAGGTAAAAGATATTATGTCAACAAAGGTTGTAACAATTGACGGCATGGCAACAGTTGCGGAGGCAGCAAAGAAGATGAAGGAAACCAGGCTTCACGCTCTGATTGTCGATAGAAGAAACGAGGACGACGCCTATGGAATGATCTCCCAGAGAGATATTGTTTTTAAGGTAGTCGGAAAGGGGCTTGACCCGAACGGTGTAGATGTTCATGAAATAATGACAAAGCCATGCATCACTATTAACCCCAATCTTGATGTAAGATATGCAGCCCGCCTGTTGGCGCATGCGAATATAAACAGAGCGCCTGTGATATCCGAGCATCGCCTTGCCGGCATGATCTCTGTAAGAGACATTCTGGAGAAAGCCGTATAACGACCCTGAACAGAGATTAGAAAACACCGCCCTCACATAAACCCCCTCCTCTTGTCTGTGTATAATGCACAGGCAGGGGAGGGGACTGTCTGTGCCCTGCTGGGCGCATAAATTAAAAAGGCCCGGTTTTCACCGAGCCTTTCTTTTTTAATCCGGCAGCTACCTACTTTCCCAGGACCTCACGATCCAAGTATCATCGGCCATGGAGGGCTTAACTTCCGTGTTCGGGATGGGAACGGGTATTGCCCCTCCGGCATTACCACCGGAAACCTTAATTTCCAAGAAATAATAATAACATTAATACAATCACTTTTACAACACATTTTTGACAACAGGAGGAAAAAAAAGTAAGGGTCAAGCCACACGGCCTATTAGTACTGGTCAGCTGAATACATTACTGCACTTACAC
>PGYF01000180.1 GCA_002839535.1 Nitrospira bacterium HGW-Nitrospira-1 | reverse complement strand
TTTTTTAGCACTTTCTACGTCCTTTAATCCGTTTCCCGTAACTAATACTACAACTTTATCTCCCTTTGAGATTTTTCCTTCCTTTAGCGCCTTGACCATGCCGGCAAAGGCGGTAGAGCCTGCGGGTTCAGCAAAAATCCCCTGCTTTGTGCCTAAATATTTAATCGCTTTGAGTATTTCCTTATCACTTACCGCCATACCAAATCCCTTCGATTCTTTTATGTCTCTTACTGCCATAAGACGATTCCTGGGAATCCCTACAGCAATGCTGTCTGCAATTGTATTCGGCTCTACAAATTTCACTTCACCATCACCATTTACTGCCTCAACAATCGGTTTACATCCTTCTGCCTGTACGGCAACAAGTTTTGGTAAATGGTCAATAAAACCTAAAGAAAGCATATCCTTGTAAGCTTTGGCCACTCCGGAGATGATACAACCATCTCCTACCGGTACAAAAAGATAGTCGGGTACTTCAAAATTCATCTGCTCAATAATTTCCAGAGCAACCGTCTTTTTTTGCCTCGATGGACAGATCAAAGGCTTCGTCATAGGTTCCTCTTACCGCAAAGACGGTTGAGCCAAATACCAGAAGCTGGGCAATCTTGGCACTCGGTGCCGTTTGGGGAACAAAAATATAACTCTTTAAACCCACCGAAGCAGCAGCCCCAGCCAGCGAAGAAGCCGCATTACCGGTTGAGGCACAGGTAACAATCTTTTCTCCTAGTTCCCGAGCCTTTACTATCGCAATAGCAGACGGCCGGTCTTTTAAAGAAGCAGTGGGGTTCCTCCCGTCATCTTTAATCCAGAGATTTGACATCCCCAAATCTTCTCTTATTCTTTTTGCTTCATATAAAGGAGTCCATCCCACTTTTAACGGCCCAATTTTGGCAGGATCATCCACCGGTAAAAGGGGCAAGTATCTCCACATCGAAAATTCCTTGTTTTTTTTGAGGGATTCCCGATTAAAATCATTTTTTATCTTAGAATAATCATAAATAATTTCTAAAACACCTTCGTCTCCGCATTTCGAACAATTGTATTTTACTTCATTTAAATCATACTCTGTTCCGCACAATAAACATTTTAGTTTCTTTACATAACTCATATCCATTTTTCCTCCCTGGCATATAGAATTCCTAATTCTTTCGGAAGTTGGGCATTTACAATAATTATCCCTTTTTAGGGGTAGATATAGGTTCCGGTCACGCCTTTTATT
>PGYF01000179.1 GCA_002839535.1 Nitrospira bacterium HGW-Nitrospira-1 | reverse complement strand
TAAAAAAGACCACTGTCTTTATAACCTTTTTAGCCTTCGACTCTGCGCTTTTTATATCTTGCCTGGGGATAATTACAATATCAAATATCTCCTTCTCTATATCCCTGGGGATAACCCTGAAGTTTGCCTTGAACAGACCCCCGCCCTTCAGGTCAATGAACTGGGAATCGTTGTCCCCCATAAATCTCGACCATGTGGACTCAATCTCTACGCCGTCAGGCAGGGATGACCTGTCCGCTTTAAGGACATGCGTTCCAAATTTGATACATTCAAAGTGATATTTCCCCTCGCTGTCCGTAATAACAAATGTCCCGTCCTCAAGGTAAAGCCTTACGCCTGGCACGCCTATCTCTGAATCGTCATGGATGCGATTGTCGTTTTCGTCTATAAAGACCTTGCCTATGACAGTCTGGCAGTCCCTGAAGATGCTTTTGTCAAACTTTACCCGGACAGTTGCCCAGTTGGAATACATAGGGAAAGTAGGCGATGCCATGCCCTTTGAGCCGCTTGCCGGGATAGAACCTATATCGTTCCATGTAAGCGTCTGGCCGCCATTTGAGATCACAGGGTCTGGGAATGGGATGTTATCAAGCCTTGCGCTGCCTGCGACATATCTGAAACCCTGCGGCAGGATATCCACAACCCTTATGGGGGCCGGGACAGGCGCGGTCGTGCTCTTGTTTTTGACTGTAATCGTATATTTTAGATGGTCTCCAACCTCGGCCGTTGTCTTGTTCACCTGCTTTTCGACCACGAGCATGCTTTCATGTCTTACCGTATTTATTGTCACATTTGAGGTGGCTGTAGGAAGCCCTGGGGCGGTTATAGAGACATAGTTATTTATTACATAACCCTCCGGCGACAAGGGATCTACCTGCGCCCTGAAGGAGACCTTGGACTGAAACCCCGCTGGCACCAGAGGAAATGTCCATGTTATGGTGCCGCCGCTGCCAGCGGGGACACCAGGGATATAGACGGCGTTGCAGGCAATCGGGGGGTTTACCCCTGTGTCGTCAGGGATTGTCCCGCCGCCAAAGCAGGTTATGTCAAAGGGGTTCAGGAGTCTGACATCCAATATATCTTCTATCACGGCATTTACCGCAGGTACGCCGCCCGAATTGCCGAAGGTATTGGTAAATCTTAAGATGATCCCCGGCGGCACATCGCCTGACGGGTCAACCTCTTTGTGTATAGGGTCCCAGA
>PGYF01000070.1:6496-11214 GCA_002839535.1 Nitrospira bacterium HGW-Nitrospira-1 | reverse complement strand
TGATCAGTTTTTGCAAAGATCAGTATGCCACCTCGACCCATTATTTTGACGTTAAGGCCAGACAGAATCTTAGCATTGAGCCGAAGCTGATGTTGCTTGAACCAGATTTTAAAGATTTCGATAAGGCTTTTGCCCGGCTTGAGCTGCGCCTGAAAAGTATGCCCAGCGCGAACTTCAAAACCAAAAAAGAGCAGGAAAGATACGAAAATGCCCAGGCTGAGCTTGCACAAGCCTGGAAGAATGCCTTCGCCGAGCTTGCCAAAGTTGTTGATTACGAAAGCCCGAATCTTCGCCTGATCGAACTTGGCAAAAAATACGAACAAACAAAGCGCATGGAAGAATTTTATGAAAAATTGCTTAAATCGAAGCCTGGCGCAGCAGTTTATACGTTGTTGGGGTTGATAAAAAAAGACCGGTCTGGTATGATTATTTTCCTGTCAAAAAGGTTCTTTCAAAAGAGGAAAGAGCGCAAAAGACCTTAACGGAAAAAAAAGGAGGTGAGTCTGTGGGGAATGTTGTAAAATGGCGTAAGAAGAAGATGAGCAAGCACAAACACAAAAAGCTGCTCAAAAAGACAAAGCATCAAAGAAGGAACAAATAATCACTGCAAGCCGTTCTATTTATATAGAGTATCATTCATAGATGCTGAAACCGTTTTTAACAACAGGGATAGGAAGTCTGCCTCACCGTAATGCGCAGGAGGCGGTCATGCTTATTCTTAATACCTTCGACATCCCCTTCTGGCCGCAGCTCCCCGGTCTCTCTTTCAAGGAACTGATGATACCTCAATACTCGGAAGGCCTGCCCTTTCTGAAGATGGATCGTTAAAACAGGGAGGTTCAAATATCTGAAAGGCCATGTCACCGGGCCGCTGACATTCACGCTCGGATTGAAAGACCATACAGGCAAGCCTGTATATTTCGATGAAGAATTCCGGGAAATATCACTGATGCTTCTGAAGGCAAAGACCAGATGGCAGATCGACCAGTTAAAACAATATGCGGATGAAGCGATCATATTTATCGATGAGCCGATACTCTCGGCGCTGGGGAGTTCCAGTTATCTTGGTGTAAGCGAAACCGAGACGGCAAGGCTCTTGAAAGAGCTTATTGATGTGATAAAAAACGAAGGCGGCATTTCAGGCATCCACTGCTGCGGCAATGCGGACTGGCCAATGGCAATCAAGTGCGGCCCTGACATAATCAACTTCGACGCCTATGATTATGCCGGGACGCTTGCGCTTTACCCGGAAGAATTCAGGGGTTTTCTCGAAAAAGGCGGTTATCTTGCCTGGGGGATTGTGCCGACCTCCGAGGCGATAGCAGGTGAAAATCCCGAATCAATAAGAAAGCGTTTCGAGCAGGGCGTGGAAAAACTGTCCCTACATATCCCCAAAGACCTTATTTTATCGAACATCATGCTTACCCCATCATGCGGCACAGGGACAAGGACTGTAGAGGAGACCATAAAGGTCTTCCAGCTTCTCATGAGACTGAAAGAGGAATACGCATGAAAGGTATTTTCATATCATTTGAGGGAATTGAAGGCGCCGGCAAGTCAACACAGGCAGCGCTGCTGGCGGAATACCTGAAAGAAAAAGGGCGCAGGGTGATACAGACTATGGAGCCAGGCGGGACAAAGATAAGCCTGAAGATCCGGGAACTGCTCCTGTCGCTGGACAGCAGGGAGATGGACCATGTTACCGAACTTCTCCTCTACAATGCCGCGCGGGTCCAGCATATAAAAGAAGTCATAGAGCCTGCCATTGAAAGAGGGGACGTCGTTATTACAGACCGCTTCAGCGATTCCACGTTTGCGTACCAGGGGTATGCCCGGGGCATAGACCTCGAACTCATTGACTCCCTTGATATGATAGCAACCAAAGGACTGCGGCCCGATATCACCATACTGCTTGATATAGACGTCAAAACAGGACTTGCACGGAACAGGGAGATCAATAAAAGCGATCGCCTTGAACTTGAAGATATATCTTTTCATGAAAAAGTTCGTGAAGGGTTTATCCGGATAGCAGCAGGAGAACCCGGACGGGTAAAGGTTGTTGACTGCTCGGAAGGCCTGGAGGTGGTGCGTCAAAACGTGGTTAAAATAATCTCAGAGTTTCTGGAAGAACGGAACGGGTAACAAATGTCGCTGGCGGAGATAATAGGGCAGGAAAAAGCGATTGAAATTCTTACCGGAATTCTGAAACGCCGGAGGCTTGCCGGCTCGTATATCTTTAGCGGAGAGCCCGGCATAGGCAAAAAACTGACTGCTGTTAATTTTGCAAAGGCCCTGAACTGCCTGAAAGACACGGACTTTGACGCCTGCGACGAATGCGAATCATGTTTGAAAATCAAATCAGGCAACCATCCTGATCTGCTGCTGGTCTCACCCCAGGACAGGCTGATAAAAATAGATGAGATACGGCTCATCAATGATGCGCTCTCCTTCAGGCCGTTTGAGGGCAGAAAAAAGGTCGTGATAGTCAACGATGCAGACGCCATGAACATTGCTGCGGCAAACGCATTTCTCAAAACGCTCGAGGAGCCTCCCAAAGACAGTGTCATCATCCTGATCTCTTCACGGCCCGACCGTCTTCCGGCCACGATACGGTCGCGGTGCTCACGGGTGAATTTCGTTACCCTTTCGCTGGAAGCCTGCAAACAGGTTCTCAGAGGGAGAGTTCCAGACGAAGCGCTTGAAGCGCTGGCAAGGCTTTCTATGGGGAGGCCCGGGCTTGCGCTTTCATCAGACCTTAAAGAGGAAATCACCTGGTTTGGCGATCTCCTTAAGGGCATGTTGAATGCTGAAAAGGACAGTTGGGCCTCACGGGAAGATATGGACAAATGGTTTGAGTATGTATTGACCATGCTGCGGGATGCTGCAGTGTTCAGGATAACCGGAGAGGCGTCACAGATGATCAATGCAGACCTTGGGGCAGACCTCGGTGAATATGCATGTAAACTTGGGAAATCCAATGATTTAAAGGTTATAATAAACATATACAAAGAACTGGCCTTTGTAAAAGGACTCCTCATGTTTAATTTGAATAAGTCAATTACATGGAATTACACTGCATCATTATTGCGAAAAGGACTGGTGGTCTGAGATGCCGAATGTCGTAGGGATCAGACTTGAAGGTTGCGGGAAAATATATGATTTCGAAATCAACGGCCTTGAAGTCCGTAAAGGCGACAGGGTGATTATTGATTCGGAATTCGGCCTCAGCATTGGAAATATAGCGGTAGATTCTCATTTTGTCGAAAAACCGGCGAAGGGACTCAAGAAGGTGCTGCGTCTGGCGGACAAGGAAGACCTCAAGCGGAAACAGGAGAATGAAAAGTTCGGAAAAGAGGCCAAAGGCTTCTGCTACGAACGGATTGCGGCAAGAAAACTGCCGATGAAACTCGCCTGCTCAAATGTGACTCTCGACAGAAAAAGGATCGTATTTTACTTCACCGCAGACAACAGGATAGATTTCAGGGAACTGGTCAAAGACCTTGCGGCCAGATTCAAGACAAGGATAGAGATGCGGCAGATCGGCGTTCGCGACAAGGCCAAACTCGTCGGAGGGCTTGGCGTCTGCGGGAAAGAATTATGCTGCAGGCTTTTTCTGACCTCCTTTGAGCCGATTTCAATAAAGATGGCGAAACAGCAGGATCTTTCTCTGAATACCAGCAAACTTTCAGGCGTCTGCGGCAGGCTGATGTGCTGCCTCAGTTATGAATATAATGAGAGAGAGGGAACTGCAGGCCGCAAAAAAACCGGAGAAACAGTAATCGAGACCGCAATCAGTGAAATAACAGAAGTCGTCGTCAAGTCATCGGATATCATATCCCAGGAAATCGTTTGCTGCCCCTTAGATCAGCAGGCAGCAGATCAGCAGGCAGAAAATCTTCCGGCAGCGCCCGCGAAAAATGTCGAACCACAGAAACCGGAAGATACTGTCACCCATAAGAGAAGAAGGCGAAGAAGACACAGAAGGAGGGCTGCCAAAAAAGATGAATAAGCGGTTTTATGTAACAACTCCAATATACTATGTGAATGATATTCCGCACATAGGACATGCCTACACGACTGTGGCGGCAGACATACTGGCACGCTATAACAGACTTATCGGCAACGATGTTTTCTTCCTTACCGGCACTGACGAGCATGGCCGGAAGGTCGAAAAGGCCGCTCAGGAGAAGGGCCGCTCGCCAAAAGAACAGGCAGACCTGATGGTCGAAAACTTCAAGGCGCTCTGGAAGAAGCTGAACATATCCAACAATGCCTTCATACGCACCACAGATACGGAACATAAAAAAACCGTACAGCGCCTTCTGCAGACGCTCCTGGACAAAGGGGAGATAGAGAAGAGAGCCTACTCAGGATGGTACTGCACGCCAGATGAGCGGTTCTGGACGGAAAAAGACCTCCTCGAGGGCAACTGTCCTGACTGTGGACGGCCTGTGGAGCAGATACATGAAGAGAACTATTTCTTCCTGATGTCAAAATATCAGGAAAGGCTGATAAAACATATAGAGAAGAAGCCGGATTATATCCTGCCTGATACCCGCGGGAACGAAGCGCTCGGTTTCCTGAAAAACAACACACTTGGAGACCTCTGCATCTCAAGGCCCAAAAGCAGGCTCTCATGGGGCATACCTCTCCCATTTGATGATAACTTTGTGACATATGTCTGGTTCGATGCGCTGGTCAATTATTACTCGGCGACA
>PGYF01000070.1:5687-6465 GCA_002839535.1 Nitrospira bacterium HGW-Nitrospira-1 | reverse complement strand
AAGTGCCTTTCGGCCATGACGGCGACTTCTCCGAGCAGGCGCTGATAAACAGGATCAATACAGACCTTGCCAATGACCTCGGAAACCTCCTGAGCAGGTTTCTTACGATGGCGGAGAAATACTTTAACGGCGTAATCGAAAAGCCGGAATCATATGCAGCAAAAGACCTCCCGCAGTTCTGTATCAAGGCGCTCCTTGCCGTGCATGATGAGCGGAACTGGTCACATCTGCGGTTTAACGCAATCCTTGATCATATTTGGGACATGGTAAGGGCTGCGAACAATTACATAGCACAGAGAGAACCCTGGAAGCTTGCAAAAACCAACCCTGCCTTGCTCAAGGACGTCATCTTTGATCTCTGGAACGCCCTGCGTCTTATAGCTGTTTCGCTTTATCCCTTCATGCCTGAGACTGCGGAAAAGATATGGGCTCAGCTTGGTCTTAGAGCGCTCACAGAGGAAACTGCAAAGAGCCTGACGGAGACAACTTCAGAAAGCAGGGATGTTTATCCTGGCGTCTTTCATTGGGACTGGAACCCAGGCTATGAAATCAAGGTCTTGAAGGGGGAGCAGATATTCCCGAGGATCGAAAAACACAGAAAGGCGCATATGGAAGAAAATAAAGCAGAAGCAGAACCAAAAGAAGAAAAATCCGAGGGACAAAATCTCATAACCATGGGTGACTTTGCAAAGGTCCAACTGAAGATCGGCAAGGTGCTCAGCGCTGAACGGGTCAAAAAATCCGACAAGCTCATCAAACTCCAGGTAAATACCGGGGA
>PGYF01000070.1:0-5610 GCA_002839535.1 Nitrospira bacterium HGW-Nitrospira-1 | reverse complement strand
AGGATGCCACGGCGCAAATTTCAGCAGCAACAGCATTCCCGGGATCGCGATAAAAACACAGAAAATAAAGAAACTCTCCCACCCCATATGCTTTGCCAAAAACCCTGTGGGCGCAGAAGCCAGCACCCTGGGAACTCCCATAAGGCTGCTCAGAAGAGCGTACTGAGTAGCGGTAAATTTTTTGTTTGTGATGCTCCCCATAAATGCTGCATATGCTGCGGTCCCCATACCGCTGGTCAGGTTCTCAAAGGCGATGACCCCTGACAAAACCGGAACACTATAGCCGATATGAGCAAGGAGGGCAAAACCAGCCGTTGATATGGCCTGGAGAAATCCAAATATCCAGAGCGAACGGTTTATTCCGATGCGAAGCATCAGCACACCGCCTATCAGACTTCCGGCAATAGTCGCCAGGAACCCAAAGATTTTCACGACAGTCCCGATCTCAGTCATTGAAAAGCCGATATCAAGATAAAAAGGCGTTGTAATCGCGCTTGCCATGGTATCGCCGATCTTGTATAAAAGAATAAACGTGAGGATCAGGACGGCATTCTCCCTGCTGAAGTATTCCATCAAGGGCCCTGCAATCGCCTCTCTCAGAGTCTTTGGGGTCCCTTCTGAAATTACAGGTTCGGGAGTCAGGAGTGTCGTTATAATAGCGGGCAGCATACAGAACGCCATGATCAGGTAAACCATCGAAAAAGGAAGGCGATCAGCAAGGATCAGGCCGCCCCCTGAAGCCAGCAGCATCCCTACCCTGTATCCGTTAATATAGAAAGAAGAGCCAAGCCCCAATTCTTCATCTGCAAGATCTTCTCTCCTGTAGGCGTCAACAACAATGTCCTGTGAAGCGCTGAAGAAAGTAACCAGGATTGCTGCAAAGACCATTATCACCGGATTCTTCGCAGGACTTGCAAACCCCAGCCCGGCTATTGATAAAGCAAGCGCTATCTGGGCCGGCAGCAGCCATCCTCTTCTTCGTCCAAGGGAAAAAAGCGTAAACCTGTCAAAAAAAGGCGCCCACAGAAACTTCAGGGTATAAGGCAGGCCGACCAGCGCCATCAAACCAATCAGCGTTAGATCCACACCCTCTTTTTTCATCCACGCCTGCAAGACCGTCGAGGTCAGAAGCAGCGGCAGTCCGCAGGCAAACCCCATGAGAAAAGAGACAAACATGCGGCGGCTGAAAATTACTTTAAACAAGATGAACCTGAAAAATGCATTTGAATTGTGCTTGCATTTTTGGAGTCAACATGGCCTCAATATGATCAGGCCGGGTTTTTCCGAGATATACTCCTGAAACCCCTGATCAATCACCTTCCTGTATCTCCTGTCCGATGATGCATGCCTGAGAGATATGGTATTGCCGGCCTTGATGATAATTCCCACATGAGAGACATCAAGTCCCTGCATGGCTGAATATACGCCGGCATAGTCTCCGGTTTTCAGTTTGTGAATTACTGAACCGTTGATATTTTCAGGCGGTATGTATTTGATAGTGCGCCGGCAAGACCCGAACCCGGCAAGGAGAGATGTTCCATCTTCTTTCAAATTCAGCGTCTTAAGAACACTTTCAATTCTTCCTTTGCCTATCTGCTCTGTGACGTCTTCGACCGATGCCGGTTCATATGCAGACCAGTCAGTAAAAAAATGTTTTCTGTTCTCATAGGACACTATGCTGTTAAGGTATCTCACCTGCTGAAGATTCTTCAGAAAACCGTCAAAAGAGTCTGACAGGCGCATTGCCTCTATATAGTCGATAAACGTAAAACAATCAACCCATGAGAGGTTTATTACAAAGACCTCGGCAGCGCTGCTGTCACCGATCAAAGTTGATTCCCTGTAGGCAAGGTCAATGAAAAAACCGGAAAGAAAGGCTATGCGGGAACCAATATCTCTTATCCATGAAGCGTCCCATATAATTTTATCGAGTTCTGCCTTTGTCCATCTACCCAGGTTAATATGCATCTCAAACTCCTTTGCGCTCATAGATTATAAAGGTATCAGAAGCAGGCTTAAATATCAAGAAGCGGGCTATGATGGGTTTTCGAGACGTGCTTTACCTAAAAAATGCATTTGAATTATAAAGTGGGGATGCTGCCCGCATTTTATGGCACATCTTCGATCCTTGCTCTGTTTATGCCGATGTTAAGAATTTTTTTGCTCTTCAGGAGATTTATCCTGCCGTTTAACCTGCCGCCGGCGACTGCGCCGCTGAAATCAAATGTCAACCTCATAAGGAGCAGGGACAGGGGAAGGCAGGAGGGCTTTATCCTGAGCGAGGTTAAACCCGGCGGTATTTATCAGAGCCTCGGCCTTCGTAACGGGGATGTTTTGCTGAGGATCAATGAGTATAATATCAACAGCCCCGAAACTGCCCTGCAGGCATTTACAGCCATCAAGGGAATAGACAGGGCGCAATTAGACATCCTTAGAAACAACACAAAGATGACAATGACATATCAGATCAGGTAATTTACCATTGGCGTCAGGCAGATATGCAAATACCGTACAAAAAAACAAAAAACAAAATTATGATTGAGGTAAAGGTAGAGCCGCGATCTTCGAGAAGACAGATCTCCGGCATTATGGACAACGCTGTCTTGAAGGTGAAGCTCACCGCGCCGCCTGTTGACGGCTCGGCGAATGAGCAGTTGATAGAGCTTATCTCTGAAGCAACCGGGGTAAAGAAGTCTCAGATAAAGATCGTCAGGGGGCTGTCATCGAAAAGGAAACTTGTCGAGATAAGCGGGGCAGAGAAGATTTGACGATGGCTCATTTAATGCTAAAATAGCTCAAGGAATTCTTCGTCATCCAGCTTTGCCTGACGAAGTATAGACTTTAATGTGCCTGGATTCAAGTCTCCTGAGTGCGTTGGAACTGTGACTAACAGATTCCCCCTTTTCATCTGCAGATGACTTCCCTTTTGCCTTACCTTGTAAAAACCGATCTTGCGCAATATTCTGACTATCTCGTCCGGTTTTACCGAAGGCAGTTTAGGCATGGACCTTTATCTGAAAGTCCACTTTCAGCCTGAAGATACTGGCTATTGATTCTGAATGGGTTTTCCTCGGGTCCTCGTCCAGTAGGATTGGGCGCAAATAAGGCAGGTTCCCTTCAATTGCGGTTTCGAGATAAAGTGTTACAGCCTCAAAAAGATTATCTGAGGCCTCCGCAAGAATATTGCCTTCTGAGGCAACATCAAGCTCCGGACAAAGGGCTGAATATTTGTCACATTCTTTGTAAATAATTCCGGTGAAGACGAATTCGTTATAACTCATGGTTATAAATAACATACGCATTTAAAAAACGCAACCAAAAAAAAGCAGGCCGGAAGTAAGCCTTCAGTAAAGCGGGGGAAAATTATAACCCCTCCTCACCTCCCCTTATCTTAAGGGGAGGAATAAGAACCCCCTCTTAAGTTAAGAGGGGGCTGGGGGAGTTACTCAGCATTGTTGATTACAATAGAATGTGTCCCTGGTTTTTAGGTTTTTAAAACAGGTCTTGCCGGTTTGATTATCGCGTATGCTTTTTCTCTGAAAGGTAGAAATAAATTCCAGCGCCCAGACCCATCAGCAAAGCCAGAATTAATGCAAAAATCAATGTATTCATTGTGTATCCTCCTTTTCCGGAGTTATCCAGAGAGCCAAGACAAATAAAACAGCTACAACTACGCCACCACACCACATAGTTTTTGAAGTAATAGGACTATTTGGCAAAAGTGCGTTTACCAAAAATACTATTAAGCCATACTCTACAACTTTAAATAACAGATTTGCTGTCTTTTCTTTCTTATTATAGTGTCTCACCTGATTTAAGATTAACACAGGAAAGTTAAATTTCAAAGCAAAAAAAACGGGCCGGAAAATCCGGCCCGCCTTGTTTTTGGTGCTTCACGCATTACGCTTCAAATCCCCATCCCCCCTTTAACAAGGGGGGAAAAGAGGGGGGTTATACGGCCTTTAGAAGCTGAGTGTAAGCTCGTTAAGAAGAACTGTCGCGCTCTTCCTTGGGGCGGCTGGGGTAGAAGGATAGAATTTACCAGCCTTCAGGTAACCAGCAGTGACCGCATAGGAAAGGTTCTTGGCAAGATTGTATTTCACCTGCGCGTCAACTTCCCATCCGATGTTCTTGGAGGCTCCTGCCGCCACCTTGTTTGCCCTGAGGAAATAGCCGTCAAGTGATGTTCTCAGGTCCTTCGCTATTGTGTAGTCAGCGCCAAGATTAAAGACAGTGGTGTTTTCAATGCCAGTGCCTCTCGCACCTGTCGCTGCATTGGCGCGATACTCATACACAAAGCTGTAGTGCCGCTGTCTGCCGACGAAGGTCTGGAAGCCCTCATCCTTGTCAAGTGTGCCGGGCTTGTCGCCGCTGCCATAGGCAAACATACCCCTGATATTGACAGGGTCAAGATTGTAGTTTGCGCCAAGCATAAGGCCATAGCCTTTGAATTTCGCCTTGGCGGCGAGTTCGCCAACACTGCCAAAGTGGATGTCAGCCTCAGCCTTATAGCCAATGCCTTCAATATTACCGTTTGCATGGATACCCAGGTTCTGTCCCTTCATAGCAATATTCGACTGGTTTCCATATGTGTAGTTTATGCCGACAGTATTTTTTGGATCCCACTTGTAGGTCATAAGGGCTACATACAAATCCATGTCATCGGTGTTCTTGCCAACAAAAGTTTCAGCAGCCTTAATGGTAAGCAGTTCTACATGGAGTTCCTTTGTCGGGTCCATATAGAATTTGAGGGCGTTATCGCCATACTGGAAGCTGTCATAGAAAATACCATTTCCAAGCGTTATCAGTTGATGGCCGATCCTGAATCCTGATTTAAAGCCGAACAGGTCTGAGCCTGAATAGTCCATCCATGCCTGGCGAAATGAGGTAAATGATTCAGGCTTCACATTCGGGCCCGCATCCCATGTATAGCCGCCGCCAGTGTTTTCCATCTGGATAAGGCCCTGAACGTTCGGGGATGCCTTTACGCCAATGTCTAACCTGACCCTCTGGTCATAGTTAGCCTTGGAATTGGATTCCCGTGGGACTCCAGTCGGACCACCACCATAGTTGCCAAGGTTGTCGGTATACCAGCCTCTGACCCTCATTGCTCCGCCCAGTGTGATCTGGGTGCTGCCTTTTGCCACAACTGCCTGAGTCTTTGCCGGGATATCAGCCGGAACAGCAAAGGCGACTGCCGCAAAGCTTAATACTAAAAGCAAACCTAAGATTAATGCTAAATACTTTTTCAAATTAATGTCCTCCTGTTTCTTTTTTAGCCTGGCCCCTTTTCTTTTTTAGCTTGGTGTCATTGAGACACCGTGAGGCACCGGCCTTGGGTTATTTTCTCCTGCAACGCAGGATACTTTACGTCTTTGCAGCTCTTTTCCCCTGCTCTTTTTACTGTCTGATCACCTCCCTTGTAAAGGGTTCTGCCTCCTTCACGGAGACTTTCATGCAAAAAACATTTAAAAAAATTAAGCAATTCATCCCTGTGCTCTTGGCACAGGGATGAATTGCTTCCTAATTTGTGTCATTGCCCGACCCCCTCCGTCATTCCACGACCCCCCTCCGTCATTCCACGACCCCCTGATCAAGTCAGAGGGCATG
>PGYF01000178.1 GCA_002839535.1 Nitrospira bacterium HGW-Nitrospira-1 | reverse complement strand
AGTAACATTTTGCCCTGTTATTCGTATGCAGGCGTGGTTGTTTGTCACGCTGTTGTCAAAAAGGTTTGCTCCAAGCGCAACCACCTGATTATTGTAAGACGAGTTATAATCGGCACAGGAAACAGCAACAACATTTGGTACTAATGGCTCATCAGTCATATTCGGCGTTAAAACCAGTTTAAATGTTCTTGTTTCGCTTGTTGCCGATTGTCCTCCGATTGCGCAGGTTATGTTCCAAATATGTGTTCCCTCCGAAATTGAATCGTTGGCGTAGATTGTGGTTTGCGCGTTGTTGCTGACACCTGTTGCGGTTCCCGAAGCAACGCCGTCAAGATAAAGCGTGCAGGTTGCAGGGCTGTCAAAGTAGTTGGTTAAAAATGTAAATTTAATCGTGTCGTTTGTTTCGTCCAACATCGCGTCCTTGTCTTGCGGAGAAAGAGGAGTTACTTCTGCCGCGACGACTGTAAAATCTTGATCCATTCCGCTTACAGACCATCCTGCTGCGTCCTTTGCCTCGCAGTGCCAATAATATTCGCCTTTTGATAGTGTGGGGGACGTCCAAGTGCTTGAATTTTGCGTGCCTGAAACACTAACTGAATTCTGGAGAATCAATGCCCCTGTATCTTTTCTATAAACAAAAATCTCAATTGAAGAGAGGTTGACATTGTCTGTTGCGTTGCAAGTAAGAGGTTTCTGCTCCAGGAGCAGGGGCGATTTGAAAGACCTCTGGCGGAGTTGTATCAACTGAAAAGCAGACAGTGTCGTTTCCCGCGTGGCAGGTTGTTTTTGCAAAGACAATCAGGCATTTGTAGCCGTCGCTGACTGTGATTGTTGTGTTTGCACAGTTAGGCAAGTCGGTTTCAGGCGAGTTGTCAATTGAATACGTGCAAGCATGGTCTCCGAATGTTGAAGACGCTGTATAATTCAAAGGGATTTGTTGTGTTGCATAAACAGTTCCTGTCGGCGAGGAAATGCTAACTGTCGGCGCTGTTGTGCTTATATTAAATATCCAAACATCTGAAACATTTGTGTTCGTTGCGTCAGAACAATTCACTGAAACATTATGCGCTCCGTCCGAAAGCGACTGGTTGATTTGAATTTGCGTTAGTGTCGCGTTCTGGGTTGTTGCGTTTATTCCAAAGCCCGCCGAGCTATCCACCCAAAGTTCGCAGGAAAAGTTCGTTTGCTCATTATCGTATGCTATAAACGCAACAGTTGGCTGATTTGTGCAAACAATGCTGTTGTTTGCCTTGCCGTCAATGTCGCTAATCGCTATGTTGTGTGGCGCGGTGTTGGTGCAATTGTGACAATATGTTCGCGTCTCGGTCTGGTTTGATGCGCCTGCTGT
>PGYF01000177.1 GCA_002839535.1 Nitrospira bacterium HGW-Nitrospira-1 | reverse complement strand
AACGGTAAGGAAGTAACTTTAAAAGTGGGTCCCAAAGAGCGTTTAATTGATACTTTAAGGGAGCAATTAAAATTAACCGGGACCAAAGAAGGGTGCGGTATCGGTGAATGTGGGGCTTGTACGGTTATCCTTGACGGAAAAGCAGTTTCTTCCTGTCTGATTCTTACCGGACAGATTGGAGGGAGTGAAGTATTGACTATTGAAGGGCTGGAAGTAGATGGGAAGCTTGATTCTTTACAGAAAGCCTTTATCGATTGTCATGCCATACAATGTGGTTTTTGTACACCGGGGATGTTGATGTCTGCCAAGGCCTTACTTATACATAATCCTCATCCCAACCGAGAAGAGATTAAAACTGCCTTAGAGGGCAATCTCTGCCGATGTACCGGTTACGAACAGATTATCGAAGCGATTGAAAGTGTAGCAAAATATAAGGGGTCAGCCCTTGACATTGGACATAACTTTTTAAAATTTTTATGAGTTATGTCAATAAATAGGGGGGTCAGGTCTCAACATTTAACATAACTTGACCCTAAATAAGATAACCAGAATAGTTATGTCCCCATCACCACTTTTACCAAACCTTAACCAGAAATATTCCTCAAGTACAGAATGTAGAGCTATTTAATTGGTTAAAATATCTTTACCCTATCTGGTCTCGCTTAACTCCCGAAGCGGTTTATTACAGCAGTCTGGTAGCTATGGGAGAACTTCTAAAGACCGGTTGCACTACTGCAGTGGATCAATTCTATGTTTTTCCCAAGGACCAGCCAAAAGAACTGGTAGATGAAGAATTCAGAGCAGCTCAGGAGATCGGGATAAGGTTTCATGGCTGTCGGGGGAGCATGTCTTTAAGTAAAAAAGACGGAGGATTGCCTCCGGATTCAGTGGTTCAGGCAGAAGAAGAAATTCTATCTGATTCTCAACGGGTTATCGAAAAATTTCATGATTATAAACTTTTTGCTACGCAAAGAGTGGTTTTAGCTCCTTGCTCCCCTTTTTCGGTAACTGAAGACTTATTAAGAGAATCGATTAAATTGGCTCGGAATTATAAAGTGGAGAGCCATACTCACCTGGCAGAGGCCAAAGATGAAGATCGATTTTGTCAGGAAACTTTTGCGTCCACCTAAACGAAAAAGAAATAAATTTATTAGCTGAAACAGGAACAGGAGTGGCACATTGTCCGGTATCTAATCAGAAACTGGCTTCCGGGGCGGCGAATATCCCTTATATGTTAAAAAAGAAAGTACCGGTGGGATTAGCGGTTGATGGCAGTGCCAGTAATGATTCCTCTAATATGATTGCAGAACTTAAAGCAGCTTTTTTGATGCATCGTTTAATTTATGGTATCTCCAGTATATCTACCGAAGAGGTACTGAGCATGGCTACCAATGGTGGCCGTGATGTCCTTAATCAGCCGGAGATCGGCAGCCTTGAAGAAGGCAAAGCGGCAGATATGTTTCTAATCAATACAAAAAGATTAGGATTTGCCGGGGGTTTGTCCGATTCTGTTTCTACTCTGGTAACTTCTGGTGATTCTCAAATTGTGGATATTACTATAGTTAATGGTAAGATTGTAGTTCGTGATGGAAGATTGGTTACTATTGATGAAGATAAAGTGGCGGAAAAAGCCAATGAAATTTCTCAAAAAATGATTGAAGGATAGAGGAGGTGAAGGAAAATGTTGATTATCGGAAACGGAACAGTTTTAACTTTTGATAAAGATTCCCGGGTTATCTCTAACGGCGGAGTAGTAATCGAGGAAGAGAATGTTGTTGCTATCGGAGAGACAGAAAAATTAATTTCAAAATATCCTGAAGCTG
>PGYF01000069.1 GCA_002839535.1 Nitrospira bacterium HGW-Nitrospira-1 | reverse complement strand
ACCCCCTGATCAAGTCAGAGGGCATGCTTGATGCGGGGGTCAAGCCGGACAATGACAGAATAAATTTGTTTTGACTTTTGACGCCCTGTGCTCTTGGCATAGGGTTCTTCAGTAACTTATCAGGGCATTCAAAAATTTATCATTCATGCGTCTCAAATTTTTGCACATAACGAGCGTAAGCTTTTTCAGGATCTTGAATGCAATGGGAGAAACTTCTTTTTCCATTTTTTGGAAATCTTCCTTGCCGATAAGATATACCTCGGTATTTTCAGCGGCTATGGCAAATGCCTCGTGCCGTCTTTTTTCAAGAATGGAGAGTTCTCCAAAAAAATGTCCCTTGGTAAAGACTGCAAGCGTCTGCTTCCAGCCGTCAGAAGTGACTTTTGCAATTTCAACCTTGCCGGATTTCACGAGATAGAGGCCTTTTGTTTCATCTTTCTCCCTGAAGATGTGATCGCCTTTTTTGAATTTCAGTTTTTGGATAATTTTTGATATTTCTGCAAGTTCCCGGTCGTTAAGGTCTTCAAGCAGGGCTTGTTCTTTCAGGGTTTTGATCATAATCTTTCTCCTTATAAATTAGCCTGTTTCGTGGTTTTAAGCCTTGAGGCTTCTTCAGCAGCCAACTCTATCCTGACAGCACAGACCTTGAACTCGGGTATTTTACAAATTGGATCGAGTTGGGGGTTGGTCAATATATTAGCAGCAGCTTCTTTATAGTGAAAGGGAATAAAGACCATGCCTTTTAGCGGCCTTCCCGAGATAAGGGCTTTTAATGTAATACTTCCTCTCTTGGAGGATACTTTTAACAGGGAGCCATTTTGAATTTTGAATTTCTTCGCATCATCAGGGTTTATTTCAATATAAGGTCCAGGGGCAACTTTATTTAATTCAGGCACCTTTCTCGTCATTGAGCCGGTATGGTAATGGAACAGCTGCCTGCCGGTGGAAAGAATAAATGGATATTCCTTGTCCGGCAGCTCTTTTGAAGCAGTGTATTGCACGGCTGTAAAAGCTGCCTTTCCACGAGGGAAGCCGCCTTTGAACAGATATGGAGTTCCAGGATGATTCAGCGTTGGACATGGCCACTGGAGCCCTGAGGATTTTATCCTGTTGTATGTTATGCCTGCAACAGCCGGCCAGAGCCGGCCCACTTCCTGAAAAACTTCCTCGATAAAATTGTAATTCATTTCAAACCCCATATGTCTGGAGAGTTCAATGATAATGGCAGAATCTTCTTTTGCATTGCCTGGAGGAGTTACGGCTTTTCTCACTCTCTGGAGTCTTCTTTCCGTATTGGTAAATGTCCCTTCTTTTTCGGCAAAACATGCGGCAGGCAAAACAACATCCGCCAATTCAGCGGTCTCTGTCATAAATATGTCCTGCACAACAAGAAAGTCGAGGTTCTTTAATGCCTTTACTGTATGGTTGACGTCAGGATCGCTTATTACAGGGTTCTCACCCATTATATAAAGCGCCTTCAATTTCCCTTCCCCTGCTGCCAGGGTCATCTCTGTTGCAGTAATCCCTGATTTGTCGGAAAGCTGAACACCCCAGGCAGCTTCAAACTTGTCCTTTATGGCCTTCAAGTCAACTTTCTGGTAACCGGGGTACTGGTTTGGAAGGCATCCAACATCACAAGCTCCCTGCACGTTATTCTGGCCTCTGAGAGGATTGACCCCTGTGCCTTCCCTGCCAAGATTTCCGGTCATTAAAGCAAGATTGGCAACGCTAAAAACATTCTGCGTGCCGTGGGAATGCTGGGTAATGCCCATAGTGTAATATATTGCCGCTTTTTCAGCCCTTCCATATAAACGGGCAGCAGCAATAATATCCTTTTTCGGAACACCTGTTATTTTTTCAGCTTTTTCCGGCGTAAAATCTTCTATGCTTTTTTTAAAGGCGTCAAAGCCCTCGGTCCACTCGTTTATAAAATGGTTATCCGTCAGTTTTTCTTTTAAAATAACATGCATGATCCCATTGAGCAATGCAACATCGGTACCTGGTTTATGCTGCATCCGGATTGAAGAAAATCTGACGAGGTTTATTTTTCTTGGATCGGCAATAATTAATTTTGCCCCATTTTGCACAGCCTTTTTTATTCTCAGACCGACAATAGGAAGTGTCTCTGTGGTGTTGGAGCCGATTACAAAAATTACGTCATTATTTTCAATCTCGGGGATTGAATTGGTCATTGCCCCTGAGCCAAATACAGTGGCCAGTCCGGCCACAGTTGCGCTGTGACAATACCGGGCGCAATGGTCAACATTGTTCGTCCCTATCGCGCATCGCATAAATTTCTGGAAAAGATAATTTTCTTCATTGGTGCATCTTGCAGAGGCGAGTCCGCCTATGGAGTCAGGGCCGAATTTGGACCTGATTTTCTGCAGCCTTGAGGAGATTAAGGAAAGCGCCTCATCCCAGGAGGCCTCCCTGAAGATTTTGGAGTTTGGAGTTCGGAGCTTGGTAACCCCCCCTTCATCCCCCCTTAATTTAATGGGGGACAGAGGGGGGTTATCTTTTGGCGCTATCCGTATAAGCGGTCTCGTAAGTCTTTCAGGACTATTGATGAAGCTATAACCAAAACGGCCTTTAGCGCAGAGCCGGCCCTCGTTTAAGGTGTCTTCCCGAGAAGAAACACGGATGACCTCATTGCGCCGCACGTGTAAGGTTATGCTGCACCCGCACCCGCAGTAGGCGCATATGGTGTTAATCTCTTTGATATCTTTTTGCCGTCCTTTTTTGCCCCACATTTTGCCTGTAAGGGCGCCTGTGGGGCAGACAGACACACACTGTCCGCAGAATTCGCAATCAAGGTCTTTTTCAAACGGCGGACAGACCTTGGCATTAAACCCCCGGTAAGATATATCTATTGCGCCCACTCCCTGCACCTCGTCACAGATGCGCACGCACTTTCCGCAGAGTATGCATTTTTCCATATCCCGTTCAATAAATGGATTGCCGTCCCTTTTTTCGTATATTCTTCTTTCGCCTGAAAATCCCCCTTTGTCCCCCTTTAGTAAATGGGGATTAGAGGGAGAGACGCCGTAGAAATACGCCAGTTCCTGGAGGCTGCAGTCACCTGCCTTTTCGCAGACCATACAGTCGTTGGGGTGGTCGGAAAGGAGAAGTTCAAGCAGTGTTCTGCGTAATTTTTCTATGCGCGAATTTGTTGTGATAACATCCATGTCCTCGGAAACCGGTGTTGTGCAGGAACTGACAAGCCTGGGGTTCCCTTTTATCTCAACGATACAGAGCCTGCAGCCGCCGTATGGTTTCAGTTTTGGGTGATGGCAGAGCGTTGGAATAGATATATCTGCAAAACGCGCTGCATCCAATATGGTTGTCCCTTCAGGAACCGATACCGGTATGCCGTCTATTTTTAAGTGTATCATTAATTTACTATCCTTTACCGATTGCCTTAAATTTACAGGCCTCGAAACAGGCGCCGCATTTTACGCAGACATCAGGATTAATTGTATGTTTTTCCTTGCGTTCTCCGCTTATGGCGCCGGCTGGACATACTCGCCTGCACGCCCCGCAGCCTTTGCAAAACTCAGCGAGCACTATGTACGAAAGAAGATCTTTACACACGCCGGCCGGACATTTTTTCTTTGTGATATGGGCCTCGTACTCTTCTCTGAAATACCTGATTGTGCTCAAAACAGGGTTTGGAGCAGTCTGTCCGAGTCCGCAAAGAGAAGTCGCCTTAATGGCATCGGCAAGGTCTTCGAGAAGCTCGATGTCGCCGGCTCTGCCGTTCCCTGAGGTTATCCTTTCAAGTATTTCAAGCAAACGTTTTGTGCCTATTCTGCACGGAGTACATTTCCCGCAGGATTCAGACTGGGTAAACTGGAGGAAAAATTTTGCGATGTTGACTATGCAGTTATCTTCATCGAGCACTACCATTCCGCCCGAGCCTACTATAGAACCTACCTTTGCAAGCGACTCAAAATCAACAGGAGTATCAAGCATCTCAGCCGGAATACACCCGCCTGACGGCCCCCCAGTCTGGACAGCCTTGAAGGCCTTGTTGTTTTCAATCCCGCCTCCGATGTCATAAATGATTTGCCTGAGCGGTATGCCCATCGGCACCTCAATAAGGCCGGAGTTTTTAATCTTTCCTGTCAAGGCAAAGACCTTTGTGCCCTTACTCTTCTCTGTCCCGAATGAAGCATACCATTGTGCTCCGTTTCTGATGATATAAGGCACGTTCGCAAGAGTCTCGACGTTATTTATTACGGTCGGTTTTCCCCATAGGCCTTTGTAAACAGGGAAGGGCGGTTTTGCCTTCGGCATTCCTCTTTGGCCCTCAATGGATGCGATAAGCGCTGTCTCTTCACCGCAGACAAAGGCGCCTGCGCCAAGTTTCACCTTTATATCGAAACTGAATTTCGCGCCAAGGATATTTTTGCCCAGGAAATTTTTCCGTCTGGCCTGTTTTAAGGCGTTTTTGAGCCGTTCTACAGCAAGAGGGTATTCTGCTCTTATGTAAACATAACCTTTATCTGCGCCTATGGCATAGGCGCCAATGATCATCCCCTCTATCACGGCATGGGGGTTGCCTTCTATGACAGACCTGTCCATAAATGCGCCGGGGTCTCCTTCGTCGGCATTACAGATGATATATTTATGCAGAGCCTTTTCCTTGCTGCATATTTCCCATTTTATGCCCGTGGGAAAGCCCGCGCCGCCACGGCCCCTTAATCCTGATTTCTTGATGGTTTCTATTGTCTCTGATGGTGATGCGTCAGAAATCACCTGTTTGAAGGCTTTGTAACCGTCTGCTGAGATATATGAATTGATATCTTCGGGATCTACAGAGCCGCAGCCTGAAAGGACAATCTTTATCTGCTTGTCATGGAACTGGTGATAGTCTTCGCCTACAACCCATTCCTCGACCGGGTTGCCGTTGATTATATGTTCATCAATGATCTTTTCGACCATGGAAGGCTTGATGAACTGATATGTTGTTCTGACGCCCTTCCGGATAATATCCACCAAAACATCCTTGGCGCAAAGTCCCCGGCAGCCGACTTTGTGGATATGGCAGTGTTTCTTTATATCAGCGGCAATGCCTCTGGCCTTCACCTGCTTTTTAAAGGCCTTCATAACCTCTGAGCCCCCGGCTGCCATGCCGCCGGTTCCCATGCAGACTCTTATTGTAAGGTCATGTTTCATTACGTATTGTCCCTGATTTTTTTTACTTCTTTCAGCAGGCTGTCTGTTGTCATTTTTCCGTAAACTTTTTTGTTAATGACAGCTACAGGAGCAATGCTGCAGGCACCGACGCAGTTTACCTTTTCAATGGTAAACCTGCGATCTGCAGTTGTGTTTTCACCGTCCGGCAGGTCAAGTTCTTTAATAAGACCGGTTATAAGCCTTTCAGATCCCTTAACGTGGCACGCGGTGCCGCAGCATGTGGTTATAATGTTTTTTCCTCTCGGAGCAAGATGGAATTGGGAATAAAATGTTGCAATGCCGAAGAAACGGCTGGTTGGAATATCAAGCTGTCTGGAAAACCAGTTTACCGCATCTTCAGGGATATAGCCGAATTCATTCTGTATATCCTGAAGAAGAGATATGATGTTCCCTTCATGCCTCTCATAATCCGTGCGAATTTTTTCTAAGATATTTTCCATTTGGAATGTGAAGAACCCTGTGCCAAGAGCACAGGCTTTTTCTGGATTGCCCGATCAAGTCGGGCAATGACACAAATTAGGAAGCAATTCATCCCTGTGCCAAGAGCACAGGGAGTTCTTGCTTATTCATTAAAGGTACGGTATTAAATTATGGATTTGAAAACTATCATATAAAGAGAAAGATTGTCAAGAAAATCAAGGCATGGAATACATTAATAATTTTAATAAAATTATTTACTATCGGGGTAACGCTGTTGCCGAACCTTCCTCTTCTGTTATCTTGATAAACGCCTTGACAACCTCAGGGTCAAACTGCGTGCCGTTGCATTTCTTAAGCTCAGACACACTATATTCTCTTCCATACGCAGGTCTGTATGGCCTGTCTGATATTATTGCATCAACAGAGTCTGCAACGCAGAGGATTTTTGCGAGGAGGGGGATATTATCGCCTTTCAGCCTGTCAGGATAACCGCTGCCGTCCATCTTCTCATGATGAGACCTGATTGCAGGCAGGATGTGCCGAAGCTGCTTGATAGGCCTCAATATCTCCTCCCCTTTTACAGGGTGCGTCTTAATCAAGGCAACCTCATCGGCAGTAAGTTTATCAGGTTTGTTAAGAACAACATCATATGTCCCGATCTTTCCGATATCGTGCAGAAGCGCCGCTATCCTCAAGTCTTCAATCTCTTTTTTATCCAGGCCCATCTCTTTTGCTATGGAAACAGCATACCTCGAAACCCGTTCTGAATGACCCTTTGTCCACCGGCTCTTTGCATCTATGGCATTCACAAAGGCAAGGATAAGGTTGTTATACAAATCCTCCAATTCCATGTAAGAGTCGTTAAGTTCCTTTGTTCTTTGTCTTACATTGTCTTCGAGCGTATCTTTATAGCGCTTCTCAAGGCGTACGCGCCTGACATGCCTTACAGCCTTTTCCATGGCATTAATAAGTTGTTCGGGCTTGAACGGCTTGGCTATAAAATCAAAGGCCCTGTTTTTAATCGCATCTATTACCAAAGGCAATTCCGCATAAGCTGTCATCAGGATTACCGGCAAATCAGGGTTCATGCCATATACCCTTTCAAGGAGTTCTATCCCTGATATGCCCGGCATCTTGATATCCGAAAGAATAATATCCATATCCTTTTCTCTTATTATGTCTATTGCGCCGGAGGCGTCTATAAGGGGATAGACCTCGTAACCATTGTCCTTCAATAGTTCTGTTACAAACTCAAGGATATATCTGTCGTCATCTACAACAAGGATTCTGAATACCTCAGCAGTCATTTTCCAATAACCTCCTTCACCTTTTTAAGAAGCTCGGCGGGCATAACAGGCTTCGAGATAAATCCGGTCTCTTTTCCATTGATGTTCCTGATATGCGGTGGGTAACCGCTTAGAAAAAGCGTTTTAATGTCCGGTTTTATTTTTACTATCCGGTCATAAACTGTTGTGCCGGCCATCCCGGGCATTACTACATCCAAAACAAGAAGTTCAATCTTGTCTTTATTGTCCTTGAATTTATTCAGGGCGTCATCTCCGTCCACGGCCTCTATGACAGTGTATCCTGCTTCCTCAAGCACAAACTTTATAAATTCCCTTGTGCAGCTGTCGTCCTCTGCCACTAATATTGTTTCCGCGCCTCTCATATCCTCCGCAACGCCTTCTGCCGGCATTTCCTCCTCAGACATTTCTTTTGTTATCGGCAGATATATCTTAAAAGTAGCGCCTTTGCCTGGTTCGCTATAGACATTTATAAAGCCGTCGTGCTGTTTCACTATCCCGTATACTATAGACAGCCCCAATCCTGTGCCCTTGCCGAATTCCTTTGTTGTGAAGAATGGTTCAAATATCCTCAGCCTTGTTCCCTCATCCATTCCCACGCCTGTATCTGATATGGTCAAGAGCGCATAATCTCCGGGCTTTCCATAATCATTAGTATCTGCGAATTTTTTATCTATTTCTACAACCTCGGCGCCTATGGTTAATGTGCCGCCTTCGGGCATGGCGTCCCTTGCATTGGTTGCGAGGTTTACAATTACCTGCTCTATCTGGCCTGCGTCTGCAAAGACCATAATCCCCTTTTCCAAAGTGGTGATGGTTTTAAGCTCTATATCCTCACCGATAATTCCCAACAAAAACTCGCCCATCTTCTTTATAATCCCGTTCAGGTCAACCGGCATTTTGTTTATTGTCTGCTTCCTGCTGAAGGCAAGGAGACTCTGTGTAAGATGCGTAGCCCTCTCTCCTGATTCAAGTATTATCTGCACCCTATGCCTGTTAGGGTCGTCTTTTTTCATTTTGTCCATTAGAATGCTTGAATAGCCGATTATTGCGGTCAGGATGTTGTTGAAGTCGTGGGCAATACCCCCTGCAAGCCGGCCCATGGCCTCCATCTTTTGGGACTGTAGAAGCTGTGTCTGAAGCAGGTTCCTCTCTTCCTCAACCCTTTTTATATCTGTAATGTCCCTGATAATTGTATCAGTATAAATAAAATTCCCCTGCTCATCAAACATTGGCTTTGCGATAGTAAAGACAGGCAGCCTTTCTCCCCCATTTTTTATATATATACACTCGCCCTCGTACCCCCCATTTGTCTTTACTTTAGAGAGTCTTTGGTGAAAGATATTGCGGAATTCAGGGCTTATTATATTTATCATATAATTACCGATGAGTTCATTCTTTTTATAGCCAAGGGTATCGGGCATTGCATCATTGCATTCCATTATTATGCCATCCCTGTTGACCGAACAAAGCATATCAGGGACATTGTTGTAAAGCCGGCGAAACTTTTTCCCGGATTCCACCAGCAGGGAGCGCGACTCGCCAAGCCTCTGAGCCATCAGGTTAAACTCGCTCGATAGTCCCTCGACCTCGTCTTTGTTACCGGCCCTTACCTTATGGGAGAGATTTCCTTCCCCTATTACCCGGGCGCCTTCCTTTAGTTTATTCATTGGCTTTATGACAAAAATCCCAAAGAGAAAGGAGGAAAAAATAAATAACCCAAGCACAAACACGCCTGTAACGCAGGCAAAGACAAGGGTTCGAACTTCAGCCGTTGCCATAGCCTCAGCCACAGGAACTCCAACAGATTTAAGACTGATATCCCCTATATTTTTTGCAAATCCGCCTTTTGTTCCATAGCGTCTGGTCAGTGACGCAGGGGAATCTTCCGGATAGGTGTGGCAGCGCATACATGTTTTTTCAAATATGATCGGCATGGCAACGGTAAAATAAGGCATTCCATTGCGTTTGATTATCCCGCGCCATTCCTTAAGTTTGGGATCAGCCTTGAACATTTTAATAAGCTCAAGCTCTTTATCGTCTGCAAGGTTTAGAGGATTACGGGGATTGCGGTCGGCAAACTTAAAATAATAATCGCGGTATACATCTAAAAATTTTTCCACAATTTTTCTTGAGACAAATGTGGTTGACATTGCCTCAGGGACAAATTCCTCTTTACCTATTAATGTCTCCACGGTGGGTCTCAGGGTTTCTCTCACATACCTCTGAATAGAGTCCACTTCAACTACAATCAATCGGCACGTCTCATAGGCCTCTCTTTCGACCTCATTTTTAAAGTGGCGCTGCACTATCACGATAGCAACTATCAAACAGAGCAGGAAAAATCCTCCAAGCCATAGTCCAAACCTGCTGCGAAGACTCATAATTTTATCTCCTTATACAGAATACAGAGTCGCATTCAAACGCTGCCTGCGTTGGCTTTGTCTTTCACTGCTTTAATGAATTGCTTCCTAATTTGTGTCATTCCACGACCCACCTCCGTCATTCCACGACCCCCCTCCGTCATTCCACGACCCCCCTCCGTCATTCCACGACCCCCCTCCGTCATTCTCCGGCTTGACCGGGGAATCCATACCGTCAGAGGGCATGCTTGATGCGGGGGTCAAGCCGGAGAATGACAGAATAAATTTGTTTTGACTTTTGACGCCCTGTGCTCTTGGCACAGGGTTCTTCAAGCATATCAATGTATTTACATGGCGTCAATTTTTATTTTTACAGATGAATGATCAGCGCATGCTCATCGCACTCAGGGAATTTAGGGCATCTGACGCAGTCCCCCCATATCTTTTGCGGAAGGCTTGCCTTGTCAGTATCAGCAAAGCCCAGTTTTTTAAAGAAAAGAGGCTGATAGGTGAGCGCAAAGACCCTTTTGATGCCGAGGGCTTTTGCCTCGCTCAGACAGCGTTTGACCATCTGCTTCCCGATCCCAAGCATCTGGTATTCTTTCCTGACCGCCAGTGACCTGACCTCGGCAAGGTCTTCCCAAAGCACATGCAGGGCGCATACGCCTTTGACGGCGCCATCTTCCTCGGCTATAACAAAGTCCCTGATATTCTCGTAGAGTTCGTTGATGGCCCTGGGGATCATCTGTTCCTTGCGGGCAAATTCATTGATCAGTTTTTGTATCTCTTTGGTATCAGCAATAACAGCTTTTCTTGTTTTCAAAATATTTTATCCCTTCCAGAATTGATTTTCTATTGCTAATCAGTTTATTAGCAAGCATACACGCAATGGCCTTATTCGTCATGCCCGCAGGTCGTAAGCGGGCATCCAGTCCCTTTCTGGATTCCCCGATCGAGTCGGGGAATGACAAGGATGTAATCTTACTTATGAACTCTTTATTAATCCCCGAGGCTTCATCTTTATTAATCCCCGAGGCTTCATCTTTATTAATCCCCGAGGCTTCATCCTTTGCTGACGCAGGAGAGGAAGCAAAGATTTTATCGAGAGTTGATTTTTTTAGAAGCCCTGTTTTTGCAATCAGTGCGCCGAGCATTACCATATTCGCTGTCCTGGTATCCCCGGCGCCTGCTATTAGTGTTGCGGGAATACCGACAGCGACAATGTTGTCTCTGAACGTAACGCCGCTTATTAATGAAGAATCAAAAAAAAGAAGGCCCTTTTTCTTTAGCTGCGGCTGAAACCTTTCAAGAGACGCCCTGTTCATTGTTATGAGTATATCAGGATTCAAAACTACAGGAGACCCGATCATGTCATCAGACAGTATCACGGTGCAGTTTGTTGTGCCCCCGCGCATTTCAGCGCCGTAGGAAGGGAAAAAAGTTACCTGTTTTCCCTCGATCATGCCTGCCTGGGCAAGGACTTTCCCCAGAAACAGAATTCCCTGTCCGCCTGCGCCTGCCATGATGATCCTGGATTCCAATTAATTATTCTCCTTGAAATGTTGCTGCAAAAGACTTTGAAGGCATTTATGTCCATGAAAAATATAATTCAATTGCATTTTTTGCCTTTAATTATTCCTAAAGGATAAACCGGGATTAGCGCTTCTCTCAGCCACTGGAGGGCTTTTTGGGGCGTCATTCCCCAATTGGTAGGGCAGGGCGAGAGAATCTCAACAAAACTGAATCCCTTACAGTCTATTTGATTGAGAAAGGCCGTTGTGACAGCCCTTTTTGCCCTCATGAGGTTTTTATACGAGTCAACAGATACACGCTCAACAAAAGAGACCCCCTCGATGGTTGCGAGGAGTTCGGATACACGAAGCGGATACCCCGACGTCTTTGCATCCCTGCCGGAAGGAGTTGTTGTTGTCCTTTGTCCATGGATGGTCGTAGGCGCCATCTGCCCGCCGGTCATGCCGTAGTTCGCATTGTTGATGAAAAAGACTGACAGGTTTTCTCCCCGATTGGCAGCGTGTATTATTTCGGATGTCCCGATCGCAGCAAGATCGCCGTCGCCCTGGTAAGAAAAGATGATTTTCTCCGGCATCACCCTCTTTAGGGCAGTTGCTGCAGCCGGTGGTCTCCCGTGTGCGGCCTCGAGCATATCAAAGTTGAAATAGTCATAGGCAAAGACAGCGCAGCCCACAGGCGCGATGCCTATGACCCTGGTGCGGATTTTCAGTTGATCAACAGCCTCGGCGATTATACGGTGTACCAGGCTGTGACCACAGCCGGGACAGTACCGGAAAGGCGTCGGCTTAAGGCTTTTGGGCCTGCTGAATACTTTTTTCACCTGGTTGGCCTCTCATAACTTCGAATAGTATTTTTGCCGGCTGCCTTTGCAGCATAGAGCGCCGTATCCACTGCATTCAACAGGGATTTTGCATCTCCTGCATTCTTTGTGCAGGACGCTATGCCGCCGCTCAGCGTAATGTTTACCTTTTCCATATTGCTTATTTGAAAATTGTATGCCTGTACGATATTTTTTATCCTGTTGGCAACAGGGATTGCTTCTTCCTCGGGGGTATTCGGAAGAATGATGATGAATTCCTCACCGCCGTATCGTACGATGGCGTCTGTTTCTCTTGAGTTTGATTTGAAAATTTGAGCCAGTTCCCTGAGCGCCTCATCACCGGCCTGGTGACCATAGGTATCGTTTAAGAGTTTGAAATTATCAATGTCAAATAATATTAAGGAAAATGGATTGCCGTAACGGTTTGTCCGCGCTATCTCAAGGTCAAGGGTTTTATAGAAATATCTTATGTTGTACAGGCCGGTAAGGGCGTCTGTTATGGAGAGCCGTTTGGTTTCCAGAAACAACTTTATTTTGTCTATGATAAGCGCTGCATGGCTGCCCACAAGTGTCATGAGGGATGTAAATTCAAAATCAATAGCTCTTCCCACATTGCCGGCAAGAAAGATCAATCCTGTAACGCTGCCTTCGCTCACTAAAGGGACCACAATCAGGAAAACAATGCCTTCATCATGCAGGAATGGGATTTTTCGGATTTTATCGGATTCTATCATGCTGAACGGCTTTCTTAACTCCATTATGTCGGCGCATAATGAAGCCAGGGCGCCTTCTTCGATCTTCTGCCTGCCTTCGGAAGATATACCCCTGCTTGTTTTCAGCGCTAACCTGTCGTTTTCCTGCAATAAAATCCAGCCTGCATGAAAATCGGTAATCAGAAGCACTTTGTCTATAAGGTCTTCCATAACGAGATCAAGGTTTTCGGATGAGATAAAGGCGCTCGAAAGGCTGTTAATTATGACAAGCTCTTTATTTCTCTTGAGGAGTTCGTTTTCGAGCCTTAAAAAATTTGTTATATCCTTAAAGATAATGCGGGCCGGAAATGCTTTATTGTCTGTTTTAAAGGGCAGGATGTATACTTCAAAGTCTCTGTTGTCAAATGACATGCGTTCAGTATTTTCTTTTTTTTCAAAAATAGCCTGCTCAACTTTTTTCCACAATCCGCTAAATTCTTTAAGTTCTTTAAAGTTTCTGTTTAATAACTGCGATTTTTTTGCCTTCAGCAGAAGGCAGCAACTTTGATTGAGATCAAATATATTCCCGTCAGAGGCGAGGATTATGACAGGGTCCGGAATAAGGTCCAGAGAGAGGTATCCGGAGTTTTTTCTTTTATCTGTTTTGTTTTTCAAGATAATTCGGGATTTCATTATTAATTATTAAAGCGCTTCTTCAATGAATAAGCAAGAACGCCCTGTGCTCTTGGCACAGGGATGAATTGCTTCCTAATTTGTGTCATTGCCCGATCCCCTCCGTCATTTCACGACACCCCTCCGTCATTCCACGACACCCCTCCGTCATTCCACGACCCCCCTCCGTCATTCCACGACACCCCTCCGTCATTCCACGACACCCCTCCGTCATTCTCCGGCTTGACCGGGGAATCCATACCCTATCCTGGATTGTCCGGTCAAGC
>PGYF01000068.1:11778-12357 GCA_002839535.1 Nitrospira bacterium HGW-Nitrospira-1 | reverse complement strand
GTGGAGTTTGGAGCAGGAATCGCATCAACTGACCTTGAACTGATAAAAAACAACAACGATCTGAAAATCCTGATCAACGGACAAACAGACACGTTAACAATCCAGAACTGGCTTAGCGGAGACGCTTACAGAATCGAACAATTCAGATTTGTTGATGGAACAACGCTTACCCCAGCGGACATTGATGCAATCGGATATAAAGTATATGGCACAGCAGGCAATGATTCATTAACAGGCTCAAACGCAAAAGATATTTTTGACGGCGGCGCGGGCAATGACATTCTCTCTGGCGGCAATGGCAACGACACATACAAATTCGGCATAGGCAGCGGACAGGACACCATCTCTGATTACAACGCAACAGCAGACAACACAGATACGGTGGAGTTTGGAGCAGGCATAACGCAGAGCGACGTAGAGTTCTGCAAAGTCGGCAACGACCTCAAGATAGTGGTCAATGGAACGACCGACAGCCTGACAATCCAGAACTGGTTCAGCAGCAGCGCATACCGTGTTGAGAGCTTTAAGTTTGCAGACGGCACAGCCTTAACAATCAGCGACATAGAGGCTATGAAATAC
>PGYF01000068.1:0-11711 GCA_002839535.1 Nitrospira bacterium HGW-Nitrospira-1 | reverse complement strand
CTCTATGGCGGCAGCGCATCTGACTATTATTCCAGCAATGGCAACGACACATACAAATTCGGCATAGGCAGCGGACAGGATACCATCTCTGACTATGACTCAACAACCAACACAGACACAGTGGAGTTTGGAGCAGGCATAACGCAGGGCGATCTGGTATTTTTCAAAGACAACAATGACCTTCTTATTTTTAGCGATAAGGACAATTTTATCAGGGTATCAAACCAGCTCTCGAATTCAAACTACGGTATTGAGCGCTTTGAGGTTACTGACGGCTGTTATATCACAAGACAGGACATTGAAAACATAATAAACGCCATGGTTGACTTTAACAGTGATAAAGGTATGGACATTATCCAGAGATACGATAATCTTGCGAACAACCAGCAGTACCAGACAACGCTTGCGCAGAGCTGGCATGATCCAAATGGAAACATGGGCGGATGAAGTTAGAAAAGCCCATAAGGACAAGAAGTCAGGGGTTTAATCTCCTGGCTTTTTGTCCAATCTCCTTGATTGTTATCATCTTTTTCCTCACTTGTCTCTCTCACGCATACGGAGCGGGCATTACCTATAAGGATGTGATAAAGGAGGCTGTAAATACCTCTGCGAGACTGAATGTGAAAGCAGAAGATATTGATATCTCAGAGGCTAATTACAGACAATCAAGAGCCAGCCTTTATCCTGAATTTAATCTAAACACACGCGTGGAGAAGTTCGAAAGCCTTCTTGATAACGCGCAGAACGGCCTCAGTACAATAGCAGGAGAGGTGGTGAGCGGCGCACAGGATGAATGGAGGGCTACAGCATCTTTCTCAGGGGAATATTCTCTCTCAAACTTCTACAAAAAGAATCATGAAATCTCATACTATGAGAGGCTGAAGGAATCAGTCTCTTATGAGTACGTCAGTGAGGAGAAAAAACTTTTGCGGGAGATTACTGATACGTACAGCGCATTGAGCGAAGGAAAGATAAAATTAGAATACACTGATGAAATCATCAAAAGGCTGAGAAATATCTATGCCCTTAAGAAGAGGCTACATAAGGAAGGTGAAATATCATACGAAGAGCTCCTCAAGACAGAGGTAGAGATTGAAAACGCAGAAAAAGAGCGTTCAGGTATCAAGAGAGAGATAAAGGAATCAATCGCAAGGCTTTCACTGTATACAGGGAAGACATTTAAAGAGGACGAGGAGGTTGAAAAATTCTCTTCGGATGGAAGATCTTTTTCCGATACCGCAGTGAGCAGGATTGAGGATTCCTCTGAATATATGACTAAACAAAAGGAGCTCGAGGCATTGCGTGAGAAAATGAAGGCCATTAAAAATAATGCCCTGCCCGATGTATCTATTTATACCAGATATGACTTTTACGGAAGCGATACAGAGAAATTTAGAAATTCTCTTGATAATTTCCGCAAGACAGCGTTCACAACAGGGATATTAGCCAGCATTCCCCTCTTTGACGGCGGAAGACGCAAGTGGGGGAGGGTAAGATCAATTCATGAAATCAAAAGGCAGGAGGAGAGCCTGAAGGTTGTTAAGGAAGAGAAGCTGATGGATATTGAAACCCTTCAGATCGGTTATTCTGAATTGTCAAAAACCATTGATCATTACACAAGGCTCATTAATAACTATAGGCAGCTGTTTGATATAACAAAAAAGGCACATAAACTTGGGGAGAGGAGCATGGTAGACATGCTTGAGATGGAAAAGGACGTCCTCTCAATCGAAAGGGATGCTAAAGTAGTGGAAAATTCAAGGGCTGCCATTGAGAAAAAACTATTTCTCGAGACAGATTACAAAGGATTCATGGATATATATTTAGGACAGGATACGCGCAGATTAAAAAACTTACCAATCGCATTTTCAGGTGATAAATGACAGGGCTTATAAGTATTGAGGTTGTTGCAAAACTTCACTCTATCGGACTTGATATAGACTCGATAAAAAGGCGGTACTTTGTTGAGAATGAGCTAAGGCCTGAAGAGGTTCTGAGAATACTCAGGGACAACGGTTTCAGGGCAAGACAGAAAAACCTGAAGACAATTGAAAAACTGCTGAACTACACAGCTCCGTCCATTATTATCTCAAAGGACAGGAAGTATCACGTCCTCCTCGGAAAACGAAATGATAAAATGCTCATTTTTGACTGCGAACAGAAAAAGACAGGAGAGCTTACGTCACAGGAGTTTTCTTCTTTATGGAGCGGAGAAGCGATAATTCTTTATCCGCGTCTTACGAAAACTGATTTTTATCTGAATTTCAAATGGCTTTTTAAAGAATTCTTAAGATACAAATCCCTGTTTTCGGAGATTATAACGTCGTCATTTTTCATCCAGACCTTTGGCCTGGTAACGCCGTTATTCATACAGATAATCATAGACAAGGTGCTGGCGCACCACGCCTTAACCACACTACAGGTCGCGGCAAGCGCATTTTTAGTGATATTGATATTTGATGCCGTGCTTAATCTCATACGGAATTACCTTCTTTACCATACAGCAAATAAGATAGACAGCGGGCTCGGGGCAAAGGTTTACAGGCATCTGCTCTCCCTTCCATCCAGATATTTTGAGACAAGGAGAGTAGGAAACATCATTGCGCGCGTAAGGGAATTGGAAAACCTGAGACAGTTTATGACAAACATCTCGCTTACCGTGCTTCTTGATACCGTTTTTTCCGTAGTGTTTGTGGTGATAATGATTATTTACAGTCCTGTGCTCACAGCAGTTGTCCTTGGTTTTATCTTTGCGATAGCGTTGATCTCTGTTCTTACAACCCCGATGATAAAGATGCGCCTTAATGAGAAATTCCAGAAAGGCGCAGAGGCGCAGTCATTCCTGGTCGAGTCAGTCACAGGGATTCAGACCGTGAAGTCATTGGCAATTGAAGGCAAGATGATAAAAGACTGGGAAAACTCGCTGGGAGATTACATCCTCTCCGCATTCAAATTGTCAAATTTAGGCAATGTCGCATTCACTTCATCCCAGATGCTCCAGAAACTTATGATATTAGCAGTTATATATCTCGGCGTGAGTCAGGTATTTGAAAACAATTTAAGCGTGGGACAGCTTATAGCATTCCAGATGTTTGCCTCTCAGTTAAGCGGTCCCGTGATAAGACTTGTGCATATGTGGCAGGATTTCCAGCAGGCAAAGCTCTCCCTTGAACGGCTTGGAGACATTATAAACACGCCGTCTGAAGCATTAGGCAGTTCTGTGACCGTGAAGGAGCTGAAAGGGGATATCACATTTAAGGATGTCACATTCAGATATTCTGCCGAAGCCAACCTTGTTATTGATAAAGTGAGTTTCAATATATCTTCAGGGATGATGGTCGGCATTGTTGGAAGGAGCGGCTCAGGCAAAAGCACGATCGCAAAGCTGATTCAGAGATTATATCTGCCTATAGAGGGAGCTGTATTGATTGATGGCATAGATATAAGGCATATTGACCCTATGTTTTTAAGGTATAGAACAGGGATGGTGCCGCAAGGATGTTTTCTCTTCAGCGGTACAATAAAAGAGAATATCTCAATGGCAGCGCCGACCGCAAATATGGACAGAATTATTGCAATGTCAAAACTCGCAGGCGCACATGAATTCATTTCTGAACTGCCTATGGGATATGAAACATATGTGGAAGAAAGAGGGGAATCGCTTTCAGGGGGACAGAAACAGAGAATAGCAATTGCGCGCGCATTAATAACCAACCCGAATATCCTGATATTTGACGAGGCAACCAGTGCCCTTGATTACGAATCAGAGAGGATTATAGAGAAGAATATGCACTCTCTAAGAAAGGGCAGGACGGTGATATTTATCTCGCACAGACTTTCCATAATGCAACAATGTAATTTAATCATTGTTATAGATCGTGGAAAGGTGGTTGAGTCAGGTACTCATGAATCATTGATGAAGAAGGACGGGCTCTACGCGCATCTATACAGACAGCAGGCGAGAGGATAGTGGCATGAACGATTATAATGAGTTTAAACCTATTCTTGCCGAAATAGAGGAAAAGCCGCCTAATCCTCTGGGAAGGATTTTTCTCTGGACGATTATATTGTTCATGGTCGTTGTTATCTCAGGGCTGTGTCTCGTGAAGGTGGATGTAGTGGTTTCTGCTCGCGGGAAAATAATGCCTTCGGGAGATATAAAGGTAATGCAGCCATTTGAGACAGGCGTGGTGCGCAGGATATATGTGCAGGAAGGTGATTTTGTGAAAAAAGGAGATGTGCTCATCGAGATAGATCCGTCTCTTGATAAGGCTGATCTTGAGGGTAAGGAAAAAAATCTCAGACTATCTACGTTAGCCATTGATAGGATAGGCTCTGTACTTGAAAATAAGGATTTTGCTCCAGAAGAAGGAAAAGACCCTTCTGAGATTATCGAAACGCAGCGAAAACTTTATCAGTCGCAAAAGGCAGTATATGTCTCAACGCTGAAGGAGAAAGAAAAAGAGCTCCGAGGAACAGAAGCAGCGCTTAAATCCATAAAAGAAGAGATAGAAAAACTCAAAAACCTCTTGAGTATAGTCCTGGAAGAGGAAGAAAGGCAGGAACTGTTGGTAGATATAGGGGCAATTGCCGAGAAAACATACAGAGAAAAAATAAAGGAAAAATTAAATCTTGAAAGGGAACTTCAGGCAAAGAACGGGCAAGCTGAGGAATACACAATCCAAACGGAAAAAATCAGAGAAGAGATAAAGGTATTTAAAAACAGCTTCAGGGAAAAACTGCTCTCAGAGCTTTCGGGCAACGTTCAGCAGAAAAATACCCTTCAAGCAGAGGTAAGCAATCTAAAGTTCAGGGAGGAGAAAAGATTTATTACTTCTCCTGTAAACGGATACATTTATCTCCTTCCGGTAAAAACAGTCGGCGGGGTTGTAACATCAGCACAGCCTGTAGTCAGTATTGTGCCCGAAAAACTCCCTCTGATTGTCAAGTCTTTTGTTTCCAATAAAGATATTGGTTTTATCAAAATAGGACAGAAATGCGTAATAAAGATCGACACCTATGATTTCCAGAAATATGGAACCCTTAAGGGAAAGGTTGCTATTGTAAGCCCCTCAAGCGTTGAAGATAAAGAGAACAACATTGACGGCTATCCTGTGTATGCGAGCATGTCCTCAGAAGAACTCAGGACAAAGGATGGCAGAGTTTATAGGACAACAACCGGAATGTCCGTAACAATTGAGATTAACATAGGCAAAAGACGGGTGATAGAACTGTTCCTTTTCCCTATTATCAAATATCTTGATGAGGGATTGAAGATAAGGTAAAAATAACAGGGTTTAATCTGTCAACAGTCCGGCAAGGTCTTCTTTGAGCGCGCCGGCCAGGCCAGACTTGATCGCGTTAACAGCAAGGTTATCCGCGATCTCGTTTTCAGGATGGCCGTTATGTCCCTTGACCCATTCCCATTGGATATCGTGGTTTTCACAAAGGGCGTCAATGGCCTTCCATAGGTTGCTGTTTTTTACCGGTTTTTTGTCCGAGGTCTTCCAGCCCCTTTTCTTCCAGAGGTGAATCCACTCGGTAATCCCTTGTTTTAAATATTGCGAGTCGGTTGTTATGATAATATGGGATGGTTTTTTAATGGTCTCAAGTGCCCTTATGGCGGCGAGAAGTTCCACCCACTTTTCTGACAACAGATGCGATAAGATTTCTGACTTTAGAAAGCGGAGGTCTTATGGCAAGAAAGGACATCAGGATGGAGGAATTAGTGGAAGTGCAGGCGGCACAAGAGGCACAGGTGGACTTTGGCGGCGCGGGGATGATGGTTGACCCTGATACAGGGAAGATGCGAAGAGCGCATGGCTTTGTGATGACACTGTCATACAGCCGTCTTCCGTCCCATATCCAGGATTCGAGGGATTTGTCGATACCGTTGGCCATTACAGGCCTTCCCTCATTTCGCGCTTTAGCATAATATAATAAATAGACTCAATCGTCATCCCCTCGTATGTAAAATTATATAGCATAAAAGAGGACTTGCTCAAGGGAAAACTCATATATTTAAACTGTAGGGTCAAGCGGCAGAAACTACAGCTTATGAGGACTGTTTGAGAAGAAAATCCGTTATCTCGAACATCGAGACCTCTCCCTGCGAAGAATCGGAAAGTTTTTTCCACTTCAATCTGCCTGAATTCAGTTCGTCATCACCGATAATAAAAACATATTTTGACGACAGCCTGTCCGCTCTCCTCATCTGGCTCTTCAGGGAATTTCCCACATCACCCAGTTCGACCCAGAAGCCTTTTCCCCGCAGCCTGTCGGCAATTACCAGACCTTCCCTGGCAGCAAGGTCTCCTATGACGGCAATAAAAACATCCGGCGCCGGAAAATCATGTGAGGCGGAATTCCTGAGCAATTCGATTATCCTCTCCATACCCATTGCAAACCCAATCGCCGGTGTTTCCGGCCCGCCGAATTCATCTACCAGTCTGTCATATCTCCCCCCGGCAGCAACCGCATTCTGTGCGCCAAGGTTCTCGCTCGTCACTTCAAAGGTAGTGCGTGTGTAATAATCAAGTCCGCGTACCATATCAGGATTTACCGTGCAGGATATTCCCAACAGTTCGAGAAACGACAGCAGGCCGTTGAAATGTGTCCTGCATCCATTACACAGATAGTCAGTAACTCTTGGCGCGCCTTTCCGCATATCCACGCACCTGTCCACTTTGCAGTCCAGTATCCTCAAGGGATTGGTATGTTGCCTGCGGTTACAGTCAGGACATAGGCTGTCGAGACCGCCGGCAAAAAACTCGGTGAGCTTTTCCCTGTATGCAGGCCGGCACTCCGGACATCCAATGGAATTAACATTAAAGGTTATGTCTTTCAGTCCGATTCTCAGAAGACAATGACGCAGCATAGAGATCACCTCGGCGTCAATCCTGGGCCCGGCGTCTCCAAAGGCCTCGACTCCAATCTGATAGAACTGCCGGAAGCGTCCTGACTGGGGCCTTTCGTACCGGAACATAGGGCCCGCATAATAAAATTTTTGCGGAGACGGCAGGGTGTGCAGGTTCTTCTCTACATAACATCTCACGACAGAGGCAGTGCCCTCAGGCCGCAGCGAGATACTGCGGTCGCCTTTATCCGTGAATGTATACATTTCTTTTTCGACGATGTCCGTATTTTCACCGATACTGCGGGTAAAGACATTCGTGGACTCCACCACAGGCGGACGTATCTCCTGAAAACCGTATAAAGAAAAAACCTCCCGGGCAGCTGTCTCAACCTTCTGCCAGAGGTATATATCAGGCGGCAGGATATCCTGCATGCCCTTGAGAGCCTTATACTGAAAAAAACTCACCTGGCGGCGGCCTCATCGCTATCTTCTCTTTCACGCTTGTTATCAAACTCCAGCATCGTCAGGTGGTTTTCTATAAGCCTCTTCAGTTCTTCCTTGAAATGGCGCCGTATGCCCTTCATATCTGTTATGTCCTCATGTATTTTAATGACTTTTTCATGGGACTCGTTGAGCATGGTATCTGCCCTGAGTTCCGCTTCCTTAAGCAGAAGTTCAGCCTCTTTTCGCGCATTCGTCTTGTAGTCTTCAACCATCTGCTGCGCAGTCATAAGGGTTTCACGCAAGGTAGTTTCCATATTCTTGTATTCCCTGTTCTGGTTTTCTGTCCTCTGTATAGTCTCCTTAAGTTTCGCATTCTCCCTGAGCAGCTCCTCCATCTCCTCGCGTATCACCTCGAGAAAGGCATAGACCTCTTCAACATCAAAGCCCCTGAACTTCATGGGAAACTGTTTCTGCTGGATATCAAGCGGTGTAATTCTCATGTTAACCTCCTCCAAACCTGTAACCGACTTTTATTAGTGTGCTTACCAGAAATAACTGGATGAATATAATAGCAAGAATTACGATTATTGGCGAAATATCTATCGGCCCAAGTCTGTAGCCGATAAGCCGGCGTATCGGCCTGAAGACCGGTTCGGTGACAGAATAAAGAAACCTGACTATTGGATTGTAGGGGTCAGGATTCACCCAGCTAATCAACGCAGCTATGATAATCACCCACTTGTAAAGCCCCAGAAGCGCATCAACAATTTTCGCAAAGGCTATAACCAGGTCTCCGAAAACAAACATTATCCACTCCTTCCAAGTTCCTCCGCCCTCACCTGAGCGGCCTTCAGGGCATCCGCAACAATACCCATAAAATTATTTTCCTCAAACACCTTCAAGCCCGCTTCGGTTGTGCCTCCGGGCGACGTGACCATTTTCCTGAGATTCCCGGCCGACATCCCTGTATCAAGAAGCCTTGCGGTTCCCAAAACTGTCTGAACAGCAAGCTGGGCAGCATCAGACCTGTTCAGACCCAGTTTCACGCCGGCTTCTATCAGCGCCTCGGTAAACAACGCAACAAAGGCAGGGCCGCTGCCGGAGAGCGCGGTCACCGCATTCATCTGTTCCTCGGGAAGAACAAGCGCCTTGCCGACAGACATCAGAATACTTTTCACCACCTCAAACTCTTTGCCGTAAAAACATCCGCACAACGACATTACCGACATGCCCTCCTGAACAATCGCAGGCGTATTCGGCATTACCCTGATTAATTTTTTTGTATTCAGCCTTGATTGAAGATATGAAAGTGTTATGCCTGCCGCAATGGAGACAACTGTTTTATCTTTAGTTGCAGCGCTCTTTATTTCATTAAGAACCTGCTCCATATTCTGAGGCTTCACAGCAAGGATAATAATATCGCAGGCCGAAGCCGCCTCTTTGTTTGATGATGTAGTCTTTACGCCATAAGTCTGTTCAAGGTATTGCCTTCTTTCTTCCCTCAGCTCTGAAACAATTATTTCACTTTTAACTTTTAACTTTGAACTTTGAACTATTCCTTTTATTAGCGCCTCTGCCATATTTCCGCCGCCGATAAATCCAATCATCTAATAGCTCCTCTCTCCAAAAATCGCCGTCCCAATCCTCACCATGGTAGCCCCTTCTTCTATTGCTACCTCAAAATCATTCGACATGCCCATCGAAAGCTCAGGAAGCTTAAAGCCGGACTTTTCAAGCCCGTCTCTCAGTGTCCTTAGCTCGCGAAAATATGGCCTCACTTTTTCAGCGTTATCAAAAAAAGGAGGGATGGTCATCAGACCCTCGATTTTAAGGCTGCTTAAGACGTTGATTTTCTCAGTAAGCGTCAATAAATTATCTTTTGATATTCCATGCTTACTTTCCTCATCTGAAAGTTTTACCTGAAGAAGTATCCGCTGAGTTTTATTTACACTTTCAGCCTGCTTATTAATTATTTCAGCAAGCTCAAACGAGTCCACAGACTGGATAAGATCGAATAATTCAACTGCTGCCTTTGCCTTGTTTTTCTGCAGATGCCCTATAAGATGCCAGTTGAACTTTTCACCCATCACCCTTAACTCATCACTCATCACCTTTTTATAGGCCTCCTGCACCCGGTTTTCCCCGAATACTCTTAACCCAACATCGACCGCTTTCCTGATGACATCCGCATCCACATTCTTCGTGACAGCGATCAAGGCAACCTCTGAAGGCCCCCTGCCCGCTCTCATTGCAACATGGGCCATTTTTCTGTAAATCTCTTTCAGGTTATTGAGGATCTGTATTTCATCCATATATTTTACGTATCCAGTGAGATCATTGAAATATGTATATAGTATTAAAAATACGGTCATTAGTAAAGCCACATACATCACCCTCCCCTTCATCCCCTCCCCTCAAGGGAGGGGAACAAAAAATGGAATAACCTCCCTCACCAAAAGCAGGTGCCTTAGGCAAGGGAGGGGGAATATTACAACCCTCTCCCCTGGAGGGAGAGGGCGAGGGTGAGGGGGCCTTACTTATGAACTCCTTAGTAGCTATGCGATTAAAATTCAATGAAATGAAAACAATGGAACTGCTTCACCCTTCAATCGCCTTTTGGTACTCCTGCCAGAGTTTTTCCTTTGAGATGCCTGCATCTATAAAATCCCACGGAAGATTTTCCGATATATCTTTCTTTCTGAAGACATAAAAGTCCAGGTCACTTTCAAACGACTTGTCTTTGAGTGCAAGGGCGTCACCCAAGGCGATCCTTTTGATTAGCGCGCCTACACTTCTGTTACCCAAAGCGAACACGCCCTGCATATATGCGTATTTCGGGACATCATGGAATACCCTCACGCCCTTTTCGTTTAAAAGCCCCTTTTTTATCATCTTCAACCTTTCCTTGACCTCTTTTAAAGGGAGCATGGAATGCCACTGGAACGGGGTAAAAGGCTTTGGCACAAAGGCGCTTACGCTAAGAGTGATATAGCCTTTGGGGGAATTCGCACGAACCTTTTTTACCAGATCGATAATGCCGGCGATGTCCTCCTCTGTCTCTGTCGGAAGACCGATCATGAAATATATCCGTAATGTCTCGATATTGCTTTGGAGAATACGCTGTGCAGTATCGAGTATGTCCTCTTCAGTGATCTTTTTATTGATAACCGTCCTGAGTCTCTCCGTCCCCGCTTCAGGGGCTATCGAAACACTCTTATGCCCCTTCATCAATGCAGCGATCCGCGCGCTTTTTATATTTGCGCGGAGCGACGTAATCGAAAAATCAACACCCTCCATCATAAGGATCTCCTCCGCATGAGGATAATCAGAGAGTGAAGGACCGATCAGACCAACCCTTCTGGTCATTGTCAAGGCTTCTTTTATCTCGGTCTTGAGCACAGCGATATCCTTCTTTCTTGCGGGCTTATATATCTGCCCTGCCAGACAGAACCTGCATGACCACGGACAGCCGCGCATGGCTTCGAGAAGATACATATTTGAAAACTCTATCTCAGGAGTCGTAATCGCAGACTTCATGAAAGATTTCGATATATCAGGAATAGTCTGCTTCCTGATCACCGCAGGCGCATTATCTGTTTTCTCCCTCCGAAGAATCCCTCCGGCGTCATCATACTCAATTTTATAATACCGTGGGATATATATACCTTCATGACTTAACAGGTGTTCGAGCAGTTGTGTTTTTCCCTTGTGATCTCTGTAAGCTGAAAGGAAACCCATGAGCATATCCTCTGCCTCTCCTGTAAAAGATACGTCAATGAACTCAGCCAGCGGCTCAGGATTGTAGATTGTAAAACGCACATACCCCGCCCATAATCACAAGCGGGTCAGATTCATCTCTGTCAATGCTTCTCACAGGGATTTTTGCCATTTTCAGTATCTTTACGACATTCGGATAGTCGTTCTCAAAGGAGACAGAGAAGGCTATGATATCAAACCTGTCAAGCGTCCTCTTTGATTCCAGTGAAAAAAGCCTGGTATTTGTCCTGATGTACTCAAGGAGTTCACCTTCATCCGGCAAGAAAACCCTCTCACATACAACATCATGCATACTGTTTAAAAACCCGTATATCCCCTGAAACCCAAGGCTCGACATGCCGACGGAATACCTGTTGGGGTACACGAGGGCAATATTGATTCTGCCGCCGGGGTCTTTAAAGACAGTCCCTTTTTCCTTTGAAATTAAATAGTTTATTTTGTCAACGAGTTTTCTGTTCATAATAAGGCCAATCGCAGCCTTATTCATTATACTTTTTTTGCCCCGTTTATTTGTGCATTCCAGGACAGGATCATTCCTCATGTTATGAGAGAACTGTTCCCTTTCTTTTCATTTATTCAAAGGGCATGTTACTATTTTTTATGAAAATCGTAGCGCAGAACAGAAAGGCCTTTC
>PGYF01000067.1 GCA_002839535.1 Nitrospira bacterium HGW-Nitrospira-1 | reverse complement strand
AGGGACTGATTCCTCCTGTCATCTCTGCTATCTCTCTATTAAATGCAGATGTCTCCTTCTTTAACAGGAATATGAACATCAGTCTCCCGTGTCGTTCTTTAGGTATATTTCTAATCTCCTTTACTTTGTAATATCTGCATATGGCATCTCTTACCTCTTCAAGGTCTATCCCGCCTTCGTATCTCCTCTTTGCCGTTATCTCTTCAGACCCCCTGCCGCTCTTTATCCCTTTAATGACCTTCTTGATGAATTCCTTGCTGCCTAAGATCGCCTGCCCTATGATATCCTCTTTGGGATATTTTGAGGGATTCTCTACGCCCGCCTCTATAAATCCTTTATATTTCTTCCAGGCTACTTTACTGTTCTTTCCATATTCTGCTAAAAGCCAGTCCGTATTCAGCCATTCAGGTTCTTCTTTCTTCCCAATGTAGTATCCATAGCTGCTCCACTTATATCCCTCCGGCTTTTCTGCAAGCCCGGCCCTCACAGGATTCAAATGTATGTATCTGCTCAGTTCAAGAAGGTATCCCTCTTTCTCTACACACAATGATTTGTATCTCCCTGCAAAGACATGCCCTATCCATCCCTTTTGCCGTCTGAGAAAACTTCCATAGGCTGACCCTATGTAGTGCATTGCTTTTGTAAGTTCCCCATATGGCGTCGTCAGAAGTAGATGGTAATGGTTTCCCATGATGCAGAAAGCGTAGAGGTCTATCTTGTATTTCTCCACTGCGTTTTGAAGTGTTTCGATGAAGTATTCTTTGTCCTGATCTCCTGCAAAGATATGCTCACCCCTATTGCCCCTCGATATGATGTGATATAACGCTCCTTCATACTCTATCCTCAACGGTCTTGCCATGTGTGGATTATAAGTAACCAGCGTTATTTTGTCAAGCTTCAAGGGCAGACCCCATTAGTTTCATTAAAAATTCCCCTCTCACAACCCCCTTTATCCCCCTTTTTTAAGGGGGAATAATTTCGGAACAGTCTTTTTGTTAAGAACCCTGTGCCAAGAGTGCAGGGAGTTCTTGCTTATTTATTAAAAAAAGGAGACAGGCTGAAAGAAAAAATATCGCGATCTCACATTGAGGGGCGGAGTTTAGGAGGCAGGAGACTGCGCCGGCTTTATCTGCCGGGTTTAAAATAAAGCACAGAAAGCGGCGGGAGTATTATATTCATTGAACAGGGCTTGCCATGACATGGCGTATCATCTGCCTGCACGCCTCCGGCATTGCCGAGATTGCTTCCCCAGTATTGGCGCGAATCACTGTTTAATATTTCCCTGAAATAACATTTTTCAGGGACGCCTACCCTGTAGGCAAACCTCGGGACAGGGGTGAAGTTACATACAACAACAATATAATCGCCCCTTTCCCTGGCATATCTGATGAACGATATGACACTGTTTTCAGTATCACAGACGTCTATCCAGTCAAAGCCCTGATAATCAAAATCCACTTCGTATAATGCAGGTTCAGAAGAATAGAGCCTGTTGAGGTCGTGGACGTATTTTTGGAGCCTGTTATGCCGGCTGTGCTGGGTGAGATGCCAGTCAATACTCTGATCAAATTTCCACTCATCCCACTGCCCGATCTCTCCGCCCATAAAGAGCAGTTTTTTCCCTGGATGGCCGTACATATAGCCGTAAAAGAGCCTCAGATTCGCAAACTTCTGCCAAATGTCTCCGGGCATCTTCTCAAGCATAGACCTTTTCCCGTGGACGACCTCATCGTGCGAGAGCACAAGCATGAAGTTTTCCGTGAATGCATACAGAAGCCCGAAGGTCAGTTTATTGTGATGATACTTCCTGTGCACAGGTTCCTTTGAAATATATGAGAGCATGTCATGCATCCAGCCCATGTTCCATTTCATATCAAAGCCGAGCCCGCCCAGGTAAACAGGCTTTGTCACGCCGGGCCATGCAGTAGACTCCTCTGCTATGGTCAGTATCCCCGGAAAATACTGATGGGTGAGCTCATTTAATTTTTTGATGAAATCTATGGCCTCCAGATTTTCACGGCCTCCGTAAATATTTGGGACCCACTGACCTTCTTTTCTGGAATAATCAAGATACAGCATGGAGGCAACGGCATCCACCCTCAGGCCGTCAATATGATATTTTTCGAGCCAGAAGAGGGCATTGGATATGAGAAAATTCCTGACCTCGTTTCTGCCGTAGTTGAAGATCAATGTCCCCCAGTCCATATGTTCGCCCTTGCGCGGGTCCTGATGTTCATAGAGCGCGGTGCCGTCAAAAAATCCGAGGCCGTGACCGTCCTTGGGGAAATGCGCAGGGGACCAATCAAGGATAACGCCTATGTTGTTTTGATGGCAGGCGTCCACAAAATACATAAAGTCCTCAGGTGCGCCGAACCTGCTTGTGGGCGCAAAATAACCGATTGTCTGATATCCCCAGGACGCATCCAGCGGATGTTCGGACACAGGGAGGAGTTCTATGTGCGTATAGCCCATCTGCTTTGCATGCCCTATCAGGGTATCGGCGAGTTCCCTGTAGGTAAGAAACCTGTTGCCTTCATCGGGAACCCGCATCCATGACCCGAGATGCGCTTCGTATATCGCTACAGGAGACTCAAACCAGTTGGTTTCCGGACGCTTTTTCATCCACGCATCATCACCCCAGCCATAACTGTTTATATCGCATACGATTGAGGCGGTCTTTGGCCTGTACTCAAAATAAAAACCATAGGGGTCTGATTTTTCGGCCTCATAGTTGTTATATCTGGATTTTATGTAAAACTTATAGGCCTCGCCTTTGACGATACCGGGAATAAATATCTCCCATATGCCGGAGGACCCGAGAGAGCGCATAGGGTGTCTCCTGTTGTCCCAGCGGTTGAAATCCCCGACAACACTTACACTGGCCGCATTGGGGGCCCATACAGCGAAATGAACGCCGCTTGTCCCGTTGAACTCGGCGGCATGGGCGCCCAATTTCTCATACATATTGTAATGACTGCCCTCAGCCATCAGGTGGAGGTCAAAATCAGTCAGTATGCGCCCGAAGGCATAGGGGTCTTTTCTTTCCGATATCTTGCCGTCGGAACTTTTTATTTTTAGCTGATAAGGGAAAACTTTTCCCCTCTTCAGCCTGAGGAGGAAAAATCCCTGCTTACGGAGCCTTTCCATGGGATATTGACTGCCTGTTTCTTCATCCGCAACCCAGGCCTCTTCGGCCTCCGGCAGAAAGGCCCTGACCTCAACACCCGCCCCGTATTTATCTTTTTTCAGATGCATGCCGAGAACGGAAAAAGGGTCTCCGCATTTCCCTGCAACTATCTGTCTGATATTTTCCTGAAGACCCATGTGTGTGTCCTTTTTAGATCAAAAACTTACGGCTGCTTTCTGGCGGCTTCGCGGGCTATCGCGATCTTTCCGCTTCTTACAAACTCCTTGAGACCCATAGGCCTTAAAAGCTCTACAATAGCAGCGATCTTCTTTTCATCTCCGGTGATCTCTATGGTATAGGTTTTTGGGCTCGAATCAACCACCCGGCCCCGGAATATCTCGGTAAGCCTCAGGACCTCTGCCTTGTCTTCAGTCCGCGGAGCAACTTTTATCAGGACCATTTCCCGTTCAACATGGTCGAGTTCACTCATATCCACGACCTTAATCACGTCAAGAAGCTTGTTAAGCTGTTTGTTTATCTGTTCGATTATCCAGTCATCACCGCTGGTAACTATGGTCATTATCGAAACATTGGGATCTGTAGTCTCTCCCACGGAAAGGCTTTCAATATTATAGCCCCTTCCGCTGAACAGGCCGGAAATTCTGGAAAGCACACCGAATTTATTTTCAACAAGCACTGATATTGTATGTCTCATAGCCCTCCTCTTTCTATACGTAATGAGCAATGCGTAATATGGTTAACTGTCTCATCACGCATCACGGTTTTTTTATTTGACTGCCTTTAGTTTCTTTTCTGTTTTTTTGTTCTCTTCAAGAAAAAGCATCTCATCGATCGCAGCCCCTGCAGGCACCATGGGATAAACCTTTTCCTGCCAGTCTATAGCAAAGTCCATAAATACCGGCCTTTTTATACTGAAGGCCTCCTTTAAAACAGGTTCAACCTCGGAACGTTTAGTTGCCCTCAAGCCGACCGCATTATATGCCTCAGCGATCTTGACAAAGTCAACGCTCGCATCAAGTCTTGTATGAGAATATCTCTCCTGAAAAAAAAGCTCCTGCCATTGCCTGACCATCCCGAGAAATCCGTTGTTCAGTATTGCGACCTTCACAGGGAGTTTGTTTATGACTGCGGTGGCAAGCTCCTGTATGTTCATCTGGATGCTGCCGTCACCGGCTATATCAATAACCAATTTGTTGGGGAAGGCCAGTTGGACGCCTATCGCAGCGGGAAATCCGTACCCCATCGTACCGAGACCGCCGGAGGTAAGGAAGGTGCGCGGCCTGTCGTATTTAAAGAACTGACTGGCCCACATCTGATTCTGCCCGACCTCGGTAGTAATAATCGCATCACCCTTCGTAAGCTCGTAGATTTTTTCGATAACATACTGTGGTTTGATGACGTCCGTATCCCTGTCATAGGTGAGCGGCCTCTCTGCCTTCCAGGTTGCAATCTGCTTCAGCCACGCCTTTCGTATCTCATGCCAGGTCTCTTTTACCTCTTCCTTGAGAACTTTATTCAATGTCGTGAGCACCTTTTTTACATCACCCACAATAGGCACATCAACCCGGACATTCTTTCGGATTGAGGTTGGGTCTATATCTATATGGACAATCTTTGCGTTAGACGCAAAGGCGCTTATCTTTCCTGTCACCCTGTCGTCAAAACGCATCCCGATTGCCACAAGCAGGTCTGACTCCTGTATGGACTTGTTCGCATAATAAGTGCCGTGCATCCCGGGCATTCCAAGGGAAAGCCTGTGAGACCCGGGAAAACCGCCAAGACCCATAAGCGTCATGGTAACAGGCACATCCGTATATTCAGCAAGCTCCTTTAATTCTTTGGAGGCGCCTGATAATATCACCCCGCCGCCGGCAACGATCACCGGCTTCTTTGCCTTTGCGATCATGTGCGCAGCCTGGGTTATCATATATTTGTTTCCTTCATAGGTCGGATTATAGCTTCGTATTTTTATACTTTCAGGCCATACAAACTCTGCCTTCCCTGTAGTAACATCTTTGGGGATGTCTATCAGCACAGGGCCCGGACGGCCTGTTGCAGCTATGTAAAAGGCCTCCTTGATAATATAGGCAAGGTCATTTACGTCCTTTACGAGAAAATTGTATTTTGTGCATGGTCTCGTAATGCCGACGATATCCGCCTCCTGAAACGCATCGTTTCCTATCAGCATCGTCGGGACCTGGCCGGTGAATACCACAAGCGGAATGGAATCCATATATGCCGTAGCTATGCCGGTGACCGTATTTGTGGCGCCAGGGCCTGAAGTAACCAGGACAACGCCTGTTTTTCCGGTTGCCCTCGCATAACCGTCTGCAGCATGGACAGCGCCCTGCTCGTGCCTTGTCAGGATTAACCGGAGGTCTTTTTCATCATAAAGATGATCAAATATATTCAGTACAACCCCGCCGGGATACCCGAAAATATGCCTTACGCCTTCTTTTTTCAGAGACTCTATAAAAATTTCTGCGCCTGTTATTTTCATGTCTTCTCCATCCTCCAATGGCCGCTTCCGCAGCCTGTATCCGATTTTTGGCTATTTTACCATATAATCATAATGTCAATAAAATAAAAACTTACTTCTGTTACGCCAATTTAGAAATGTCCGCTTTTTACCAATTTAGAAATGTCCGCTTTTCATTTTACCTAATCAGCCCCTTTTAATGAATTGCTTCCTAAT
>PGYF01000176.1 GCA_002839535.1 Nitrospira bacterium HGW-Nitrospira-1 | reverse complement strand
AAGGCGATAGGAAAACCCTGATTGGCAATGATGTCAGTTAAATTGTGAATATCCAATATTTACCTCCTTTCTCAAAAAGTTGCCAAAAAGTGCCAGGCACCTTTTGGCAACTTTTTATTCTCTCCACCGGGTTCTTTTGGTGGGCCGCACATCCAGATGCAAGAAGTTTTTCTTCTCGTAAAAGCCGATGCCATTAAAATCTATTTCTTCAGCATAATCTAAAAGTTCGATCAGATTGGTATCTTTTACCCTTATATCTGCTGCCAGCCCGATACAGTGATAACTGTTTGTTACTCCTCCAACTTTCTGGTTATATCTCGAGCAGCGATAACCGGAAGTAATATAGACTGGTCTTTCTAATATCTTTCTTAGCTCTATTAGTTTAACCAGCAGCTTAGGATGCAGCATCACCCGATTACAGCAGGGACAGGCAAATTCGGATAAGTTGAAGTGTGGGGCGATGATTATGTCATTAATTTGGTTTAACATTTGCATGGCTATTTCCTCCTTCTACAAGGATTATAAATGTGGGTTTATCAGGCGTAAATAATTTACCAATTCACCGATTTACCAATTGACCGATTAGGTAGGGGGCGGATTCATCCGCCCCGCAATACTAACGACTAGTTACACATCCATAACATCCGTAGACTTATAATCAAGTACTTTGGCTACTAAGTCATTACCATTATTATGGAAGATGTTCTTAGCGATGATAGTATCCATCACTCCCTCGACAGCGGCATCTTGAGCCGCAAAGTCAGCATAGTCTCCGTCATCTACGTTCTTGGGGTTATTCAGGGTTAGGTTTATGGTTTTAGCTGCACTATCTCTAAACTGCATATACAGTCTCTTGTAACTGGTTACTTGTCCTAATTCAGTTGCCATTATTTTTTTTCACCTCCTTTATAGCTAATTGACCTATAGGTCAATTAGCGTGATAAGTGATAAGTAACAAGTAATGCGCAAGATAATATTTATATGTTCCCAAGTTTTAGGTTTTTCACATTTCACTCATTACCCATCACTGGTTACTGTTTTTAGCTCTGCTAAAAACTTACTACTCCGTAAGTTGGGATTCTTTTTCCAGTCTGATCTCACTAAGGGGATACTTTTGCAGACCCACTAAGGCAGTGGCTACATCATAGGCATCCTGTTCGATAGCAGTAGATTTGATTTTATTAAGGGTCTTGCTATTAACGATAGGTGCTCCGGTTTCCGGGTTAGTGCCTACTACTAATCTTAACTGTAGGGCTGAATCACGGGGAACGGTT
>PGYF01000175.1 GCA_002839535.1 Nitrospira bacterium HGW-Nitrospira-1 | reverse complement strand
GAATTGAAAATGTCTGATAAGAAAAATGAAAAATGGCTGACTACTGATTATCCTCAGATAATCTTTGAAAATACTCAAGTGGGCCGATTAAAAAAAGAACTTTTTGATGCTCCTATGGACAAAATTGAAGAAGTACTTAAAGAATACGAAATCCCTTCTCCTTCTGAATTAGGGAAGGCAGGTAGTTATATTCAGACTACTCCCCGTATGAATGTTATTGAAAACAGGCGTAAAAATGATTTTGTCTTTGTGCCGGTGGGATGTACCGAATGTCATGGTGATTATGCTAATACCGGCCTGGATACTTTTATGGTCACCCAGATTTGTGAAGGAGTACGCCGCTATATAAAAAACAGAGATGGAGTGGGATGCAGTTTGGCTCTACCTCCTCTTAATTATGGTGCACACCCTTATCATCATTGTGGTATGGCTGGAACTATTATTATGCCTGAAGATGTAGTAAGAGAGACTATGATTAACGTGATGTATGGACTGTGGAATGATGGTTTTCGTAAGGTTTTCGTAAACAGATGTGGGTAAATAACCACGGACAATTATGGGTATTAGAATCAGCAATCCAGGAATTCTGCAAACGCTACCAATTGCCCGGGATTTATCGGGTAATTGATTGGCATCGGGCAATTAGAGAATTCTTTATTCCTATTGATCGAGAAGATAGTCTTTCTACTGATTTTATTCATGCTGATGAGGCAGAAGCCTCAGTGGCTCAATTACTCTTCCCTGAGATGCTGGATATGAAGTATGCTGTAGACACTGAAGGTGATTCGTTACTGCCCGGAGGGCATTTTGATACATCGGTTGACCCTTATCATCGTCCTCAGGGGTGGCAGCAAGGGGAAGGTCAATCTGCAATTGAAAGATCAGCTGTTCCGGAAGGAATAGTAGGTTGTCCGACTCGAGCCAGTGCTGAAAAAGCAAAACGTCCTATCGCTGCCATCTTAAAATATTTGACTTTGGTTCACGATGAGATTATGGAAAACTATCCGGCTGGTAAAATACCTCCGGTAAAAAAAATCAGTTTGCGCGACCCCAAAGAGATGGAACCTTTCTTAAAAGAACCGATGAGCAAGGGCTGGAAGTCTGTATTTGAGTTGCCATATATTGGACAAATAAACAGTCTATAGAAATAGAAAGAAAGGGGTCAGCCCTTGACATTGGACATTTTTGAAAAATACTATTGGGTTTGTAAATGTCCAATGTCAAGGGCTGACCCCGCAATACAATAGGAGTATTTAACAATGAA
>PGYF01000174.1 GCA_002839535.1 Nitrospira bacterium HGW-Nitrospira-1 | reverse complement strand
TCGACTTTCAGCACATTATCATTACAAGCCATTTTTTGTACTTTTCCTCCTTAAAAGATGGATAAATACAGGAGCACCGATTAAGGCGGTTATTGCGCCGATAGGTATCTCTGAAGGGGCAATGATAGTTCGAGCCAGGGTGTCACATAAAGGAAGAAAAATAGCTCCCAAAAGAGCAGAGGTAGGGAGCATAACCCGGTGATCCGGACCTACTAACAGACGGGCTATATGAGGAACTACCAGTCCAACAAAACCAATAAGACCGGTGAAGGAGACTACGCTGGCTATAATTATAGACCCAATAATAAAAATACGGAGTCTGAGTTTTTTAATATTTACCCCCAGATGGAGGGCTTCTTCTTCTCCTAAGGATAGAGCATTTAAATCTAATGAGAAGAAAAAGAAGGCCAAGCAACCTACAATTACCGGAAAAGTAACTATAGTTATTTTATTCCAGTTGGCTGTGGATAGATCTCCCATTAACCAAAACACCATAGAGTGCAATCCTTTAAAATATAGGGGTCAGCCAAAGGATTCCTTAAAATTCCCTGAAAAGCTCCTCCTACTGTGGACAGGGCTATTCCGGTCAAGGTTGCCATAATTATTCGGGGAAATCTCAGCTGCCAGATGATTAAACTATTGGTTTTATCATGTGAACTGCCCCACAAAAGGGAAAAAATTTCTTTGGGGTGGACAGATACCACCCCAAAGTTAAGACATATAAAATTGATTATCACAATAGAAAAACTTCCCCAGATAATCGTTAAAATCAATTTTTTTCGCCAGTTAGTATAGCCGGCGATTTCTTTAGAAGATTTATTCATAAAATATTTCATATAATTTTTCTAATCCATCTATCAACCGAGGGCCGGCCCGGTAGAAGAGGTCTTCATTTACCACAAAGATTTTTCCTGATTTTATAGCCGGGATATTAGACCAGCCAGCGCGTTTTGAAATATTTTCTTTAATATTTGATTCATCTACCTGCCCCATTGCTCCGATAGGAATGATTATTATCTCCGGTTCTTCTTTTGCTACAAATTCCGGACTGATCTTTGCCCAACCGGGGAGACCGGCAGCAATATTTCTTCCCCCGGCTAAAGT
>PGYF01000066.1 GCA_002839535.1 Nitrospira bacterium HGW-Nitrospira-1 | reverse complement strand
GGTCGTGGAATGACGGAGGGGGGTCGTGGAATGACACAAATTAGGAAGCAATTCATCCCTGTGCCAAGAGCACAGGGATGAATTGCTTATTCATTAAAATATCTTTTTAATCCTGGGAGATACCATGTCTTTTTTCGGTGAAGTTTTTTCGAGCGAGATTATCAGAAAGCCCGTGCTTGACCCGAAGGGGGAGGAGATCGGAAAGGTAAAGGACCTTGTGATCATCAAGGGCGATCCAATGCCCATTGTATCAATGCTCGTTATTGAAAAGAAAAAAAAACTTTTCAGCCTCCCATGGTCCGGCCTTAATTTATTCAACAAAAAGGTCATCTCTTCCAAAATATACAAAGACAGCCTCCAGCCCTATGAGTTCAATGAGGAAGACCTTCTCGTTGTCAGGGATATACTCGACAAACAGATAGTTGACGCCAACGGGGCAAAAGTTGTCCGCGTCAATGACATAAAACTTGAAGGGTATCAGGATAACGCAGCGCTGACAGCTGTTGATGTGGGCATAAGAGGGATCCTCCGGAGGCTTGGCATCGAGCGCAGCAGTGAAGATTTCTTGAACATGTTCAAGGCCGGCCTGCCCTATAACCTGATCAGTTGGAACTACATTCAGCCGCTCAGGCCCAAGCTTAATGCAATTACGCTTACGGTGCCAAGACAGATGCTTGCGGAACTCCACCCTGCGGACATTGCCGACATAATAAGCCGGGTCTCACGCGAAGAAGGCGCCCACCTGTTTAAGGACCTTGACATTGAAACTGCTGCTGAGGCGTTGTCTGAGTTAAAGCCTGAGATGCAGGCAGACATTATCAATGCCATGGATACTGACAAGGCTGCTGACATCATAGAGGAAATGTCGCCGGATGAGGCTGCGGACATCCTGAGCGACCTGCCGACCAAAAAAGCGCAGGAGATTCTTGAAAACATCGAGAAAGAGGATGCTGAAGATATACAGGAGCTTCTCGGACACGAGGACGACACCGCAGGCGGTCTTATGACAAACGAATATATAGCGTATTCACCGCTTATGACTGTACAGGAGGCCTCGGAGTGCTTCAAACAACACGCAAAAGAGGTCGAAAACGTCTATTACATATATATTCTCGATAAGGAAGAAAAGCTGATCGGCGTCACCTCACTCAAGGAAATGCTTCTGGCCGAGCCTGACTGCCTGCTTGCTGATTTAATGGAGACAAATCTCAAAACAATAGCGCCCGGCGAAGACGAGATGGATGCTGCCCAGATCATCTCAAAATATAACCTTCTGGCGCTTCCGGTCGTGGATGAAAACGGATATATGCACGGGATAATAACCGTAGACGATATAATCGACATGCTTCTCCCTCCTGCTGCAAAGAGGAAAAGGAGAAAAGTTTGAGCCGCCGGAAAAAATTCCTCCTCTTTCTCTCTATCATGGGGCCCGGCATCATCACCGCAAACATTGACAATGACGCCAGCGGCATTACTACATATTCGGTAGCAGGGGCGAGATTTGGCTACACCCTGCTCTGGACCCTGCTGCCAACCACAGTGGCCATGGTTGTCATTCAGGAAATGATTGCCAGGATGGGTGTCATAACCGGTAAAGGCCTCTCTGATCTCATTCGTGAGAACTATGGCATAAAGGCGGCCTTCTACATGATGCTCGGACTTCTCGTCGCTAATTTCGGGAATACAGTGGCCAACCTTGCCGGCTGGGCCGCAAGCATGGAGATACTCGGTCTGAGCAAGTATGTCATGGTCCCTGTCGGGACCATAGCTATATGGATGCTGGTGACAAAAGGGAGTTACCGTTTTGTTGAGAAGATACTCCTTTTTGCCTGCCTCCTCTATTTTGGTTATGTGATCTCAGGCCTGATGTCAAAACCGGACTGGACGCCGGTTCTCAAGAGCGCGGTCATCCCCAGGATGAGATGGGATTCCGAATATATCATGCTGAGCATTGCTATTATAGGGACGACCATTACTCCCTGGATGCAGTTCTATCTGCAGTCATCTATTGCCGAGAAAGGGATCAAGAAGGAAGATTATGCAGCCTCAAGGCTGGACGTTATTATAGGCTGCCTTATAACAGACGTTATCAGTTTTTTTATAATTGTCACCTGTGGAGCGCTCCTGTTCCCTAACAACATCAGGATCAATGAGGCTGCTGAGGCTGCCCTGGCCCTGAAACCTCTTGCCGGCGAATATGCATACCTGATATTTGCAATCTGCCTTGCCAACGCCTCCCTGCTTGGGGCTATCATCGTCCCGCTCGCAACCGCCTATTATATCTGCGAGGCTATGGGATGGGAGGCAGGCGTCAACAAATCTTTCAGTGAGGCCCCGCAGTTTATGTGGATCTATACCCTTACCATTGCCCTGGCCTCTGCGGTGATCATGATCCCGGGCGCCCCTCTTGTCCTTCTGATGGTGCTTTCAGCGGTCGTAAACGGACTGCTGCTTCCATTTGTTCTAATATACGCGCTTTTGCTGGTGAACAATAAAAAACTTATGGGCGATTATGTGAACCCTAAAAGCTATAATTACATATCTTGGGGCACGGTCATTGCCATTACTCTTCTTACGGGTTTCCTTATTGTAACAACGATTGTCCCCATTAAAAGCTGATGGTCAGGACAATTGATGGTTAAGACAATTGAATGGTCGAACGGTAAAGTAGTCATGCTCGATCAATCGCGGCTGCCGATCGAAGTCGTCTATATTGAATGCGATAACTATCTTGCTGTGGCTGAAGGGATCAGGAAGCTTTGGATCAGGGGCGCTCCGGCGATCGGCATAGCAGCTGCCATGGGACTGGCCCTTGCGGCCCAGGAAATACATGCCGAAGCCTTTGAAAGTTTCATGGCAAAGCTCGATCCTGTTTTCAATACCATGCTCGCCACAAGACCTACAGCAGTAAACATACAGTGGGCAGTTGAAAGACTAAAGAATTTTCTTGCCATTCACCGAAACGAAAGCGTATCCAAACTCAAAGAGCTGTTGATAGCGGAGTCCCGCAGAATACTCGATGAGGATATCCGGACAAACAAGGCGATAGGGGAGTGGGGCGCTCAATTCATCCACGACGGCGACACTATTCTCACTCATTGCAATGCCGGCTCACTTGCAACCGGCGGCTATGGAACAGCAACGGCCCCGATGTTTATTGCGAAAGAGCAGGGAAAAAAATTCAGTGTTTTTGCTGATGAGACAAGGCCTGTACTGCAGGGGGCAAGGCTTACTGCATGGGAGCTCATGGAAGCAGGCATTGATGTGACGCTCATAACAGACAATTCAGCAGGCGCCTTTATGCAAAGAGGGCAAATCGATCTTGCGATTGTCGGCACCGACAGAACCGCGCGCAACGGCGACGTCGCAAACAAGATCGGGACTTATACAGTGGCTGTGCTCTGCAAAGAACACAATATCCCGTTCTATGTTGCTGCTCCGTTAAGCAGTGTTGATTTTTCGATCCCTTCAGGGGACCTTATCCCTATTGAGGAAAGAGACCCGGAAGAAGTAACAAATGTATTCGGGAAATGCAGGATAGCTCCAGAGGGCGTCAAGGTCAGAAATCCGGCCTTTGATGTAACGCCGGCAAAATACGTCACGGCGATCATTACGGAAAAAGGCGCATTCAGACCGCATGACCTAAAAGAGCTCGCGCGGCCTGACGCCAATATAGAAAAACTGAGAATACAAATTACAGAATGAAAAGGTGTTTGGCTTGACATCAAAACATGCTCTGTCCTATCATCAGAAAATGAATTTACAGGAAGTTTTCGATCTCTATGCAGGAGACCTCCATCTCGTAGAGTTGAATATAAAAGAGCTCTTCAAAAACAAAATCCCTTTTATCCCGTTAATAGGCAACTATCTCATTTCAGGCGGAGGGAAAAGGATGAGGCCTTTGTTTCATCTGATCAGCGCTGATCTGGCAGGCTACACAGGCAAGGCACATATTGATATTGCGGGCATTATCGAGTCCATACACACAGCATCGCTGCTTCACGATGATGTCGTGGATATGGCGGAGACAAGGAGAGGCAAGCCTGCCGCAAATTCCATTTGGGGTAACCAGATCGTTGTCCTGGTCGGTGATTTTTTGTATTCCAATGCCTTAAAGACTGCTGTTATGCAGAGGAACCAGCCGATTATGGAAATCCTCTCAAGCGCCACTGCCAGAATGACAGAAGGCGAACTGCTGCAGCTTAACCGGATAGGGGACCCTGATATAACGGAAGAGGAATATCTTGAGATTATCTCTGCAAAGACCGGCGCCCTTATTTCCGCTGCATGCAGATTAGGGGCCATTTTAGCAGGATTGCCGGAAGAGAAGGAAAACGCGCTTGCAAATTTCGGTATGAAAACAGGCATTGTATTTCAGATGGCTGATGATATACTTGATTATATGGCGGATGAAAAAGCGCTTGGCAAGAAACTCTGCAAGGATCTGAAAGAGGGCAAGATAACCCTGCCCTTGCTCTATCTCCTGACAATAGCCAAAGAAGACGAGCAGAACGAAATTAAACAGTTCATCAAGGATTTTTCAGAGGAAGGGCTCTCAAAAATCATGGCGCTTCTGAAGAAATACCGCTCCATCGAATTATCACTGAATAAGGCCCAGGCGCTTGTAGATGAGGCAACAGCCGAGCTCTCTGTTTTCCCTGACAGCCGGGCAAAGGACGCCTTGCTCGCCATTTCGGATTATTCGCTTCGTAGAGAAAAATAAATGCATAAACTTGTGGAACTTGCCAAAAAAACTGTTGAAGAGTTTATAAGAACCGGAAAAGAGATACCACCGCCGAAAGAGTTTGTCCCTGAAATGACGGCAAAGGCAGGGGTCTTTGTGAGCCTCAAGAAAAAAGGGAATCTGCGAGGATGCATAGGAACATTTATGCCATACACTGAAAATGTAGCCTGTGAAATAATTAAAAATGCCATATCCGCCGCAACCCATGACTCCCGCTTTGATCCGGTTGGCGAAGATGAATTGAATGATCTGGCATATTCTGTGGATGTGCTCTCACCGCCTGAAAAGGTTTCCGATATCAGCGAGCTTGATCCGAAGAAATACGGCGTCATTGTTGTACATGGATCACGGAAGGGGCTTTTGCTCCCCGACCTTGAGGGCGTGGACTCGGTCGAAGAACAACTGCGGATAGCGAAGATGAAGGCCTGGATCAACCCTGATGAAAAAGTGGAGATATTCCGCTTTATGGTTTCAAGGTACAGGTAACTTTCCTTGGCAGGGCACGATCAGAAAGAGAACGCAGGCAGGAGGCTCAATAAAAGTAGAGGGGTGAGGCTTCTCCTCATTTTTTTATTGGTCGTTTCCGTCATTGTTGAAGGGTATTATATTTATCTGTTACAGGACAAAATAGAGAAACGGAATGATGAATTAAAGAACATTTCGGTCCAGCTGCAGTTTTTAAAGAATGAGAGAGAAGACCTGAAGGCGGCCCTTTCTTCAGCTAAAAAAACAGGAGGCGCCGGCGATGGAAATGCCTCTGACAGGTAGGATGGCGGCCTTTTGCATCGAGACAAGACCTGTTGCAACAGCTTCTCTTACAGTCACAGGTTTTCCCGAGACATCCACCATCCGGGCCTTCCCATCCTTATCAAAGTGTGTTAACCCGGTCATCTTTTCTTGCTGTTCTTTTTATCCAACTCAGCAAGTTTCTTTATGGCAAGGCCGGTGTCTTTAGAATTAGGATACTTTTCAATCAGTTTGTTCAGTATTATTTTGCCTGTCTTTGCATCGCCGATTTCAATGAAGGAGTATGCCTGTTTCAGGAGCGCGCCGCTTGTCTTTTTGCTGTCAGGATATTTTTTCAGCAGGGACTCATAGGCAAGGATAGCATCCTCATAATTTTTTTCCGCATAGTAAGTCTCTGCAATCCAGAACTGCGCATTATCAGTCAGGTCGTTCCTGGGATAATCCCTGGTAAATGCCTCAAACTTTTCTCTGGACCCCTTATATTTTTTATCCTTGAACGCCTGATATGCAGCATCGTAAGCCTTTGTCCTTT
>PGYF01000065.1:12937-17150 GCA_002839535.1 Nitrospira bacterium HGW-Nitrospira-1 | reverse complement strand
TTTCGAGGCCTGCGGGGGAAATTCCGATGAAATAATTCCCTATGCCTCAACGCTTGAATTGATCCATACCTATTCCCTCATCCATGATGACCTTCCTGCGTTGGACAATGACGACCTCAGGAGAGGAAAACCAACAAACCATAAAGTATATGGAGAAGCAATAGCCATACTTGCAGGAGACGCCTTACTCACGGAGGCCTTCAGCATTCTTTCAGACCCCTCACTTGCGGGCATTGTAAAAGAGGCGAATCTTTTACGGGCCTTAAGGGAAATAGCCCTGGTGTCCGGCCTCAATGGAATGGTTGCCGGTCAGGCACAGGATATACTCTCGGAAAATTTTGATCCAGACTATAAAACCCTGGAATTTATCCATATACATAAAACTGCCGCTCTCATCCGCGCTTCTGTTATGATGGGACCAATATTGTACGGAGGCAGCAAAGACACACTTGATACATTGTCAGAGTACGGCAGCAATATCGGGCTTGCCTTTCAGGTCATAGATGATATATTGGATATAGAAGGAGATGCGGAAGAACTCGGCAAGCCGATCGGCTCAGATAAAAGGGCAAATAAAATGACTTACCCAGGCCTCTACGGCATCGCAAAATCCCGCGATATTGCAAAAGAACTTATTTCTTCTGCGGTATCCTCACTGGGTTCATTTTCATCAAAAGCAGAGCCTCTGAGGGAAATAGCCGACTATCTTCTTGCGAGGAGAAACTGATGATAATAGAAAAAATAGATTCTCCAACGGATCTTAAAAAATTGTCCATGGACGAACTGAAACTCCTTTCTGATGAACTCAGACAAATAATCATTCAGACGGTTTCGGTCAACGGCGGACATCTTGCTTCAAGTCTCGGGGCAATAGAAATCACCATTGCCCTTCATTATGTATTCAACGCACCGAAAGACAAGATAGTTTGGGACGTCGGACATCAATCATACAGCCACAAACTGCTTACCGGCAGGAAAGACAGGTTTTCAACCATTAGAAAAGAAAACGGCCTTTCAGGCTTCCCGAAAATCGCAGAGAGTGAGTACGACGCCTTTGGCACAGGCCACAGCTCAACCTCCATATCAGCAGCGCTGGGCATTATCGAAGGCAGAGACAAAAACAAAGAAGACTTCAAGGTCATAGCTGTTATCGGCGACGGCGCCATGACAGGAGGCCTTGCCTTCGAGGGACTGAATAACGCCGGGCACCTCAAGAAAGACCTAATCGTAATACTCAATGACAATGAGATGTCCATATCGCCAAATGTCGGCGCGCTTTCCGCTTACTTAAACAGGATCCTGACCGGAGAATTTTACAGGAAATTTAAAAAAAAGACGAAATCTTTTCTGGAAGGCATACCGAAAGTCGGGGGACAGGCGGCAAAGATAGCGCAAAAAGCCGAGGAGACAATAAAAGGCATCCTGCTCCCAGGTATTCTCTTTGAAGAATTGGGTTTTGATTATGTCGGGCCTATTGACGGGCATAATACCGCGCTTTTGATAGAGACCCTGAAAAGGATAAAATCATCTGCATCCCCTACTCTTGTCCATGTCATAACAAAGAAGGGAAAGGGGTATGAATTTTCCGAGAAAAATCCATGCGGTTTTCACGGCGTTGGTCCTTTTGAACTTGAAACCGGGTCGCAAGTAAGCTCAAAAAACAGCATGAGCTACAGCAACGCCTTTGGAAATTTCCTTACAGAACTGGCAACAGATGACCAGAGGATTATTGCCGTCTCAGCAGCAATGAAAGAGGGGACTGGACTGGATTGCTTTGCAGCAAAATTCCCTGACAGATTTTATGACGTCGGAATCGCAGAACCGCATGCAGTCACCTTTGCTGCCGGTTTGGCCTCCCAGGGCCTTAAACCTGTTGTAGTAATTTACTCAACATTCCTGCAGCGCGCTTATGATGAGATAGTCCATGATGTTTGTCTGCAGAAACTTCCTGTTATATTCGCTATTGACCGCGCCGGCATTGTCGGCGAAGACGGCCCCACTCATCAGGGATTATTTGATATCTCTTTTTTGAGGCATATTCCCAATCTTGTTTTTATGGCGCCCAAAGACAGGGCAGAATTAAAGCAGATGCTTGAGTTTGCCATGAAATACAAGGGGCCTTCGGCGATACGTTATCCCAGAGGGGAAGCGCCTGAGGCCCTGTTATCACCAAATGAAGTAATTATGGGAAAGGGTGAAATCCTCCAGGACGGGACTGATATTGCCCTCCTTGCTATAGGAAGCTGTGTAATACCAGCCTTAAACGCAGCAAAAAAGCTCGAAAGAGACGGCATTAACGCTGCTGTAATAAACGCCCGTTTTATAAAACCTCTCGACAGAGAACTCATTTTATCAATCTCCAGCATACCGAAAATCATTACGATTGAAGAGAATAATCTTCAGGGTGGATTTGGCAGTTCGGCGCTGGAATGTCTTAATGACTCCGGCGTCACAGCAAAAGTGAGGAGGCTCGGCATCCCTGACCGCTTTGTTGAGCAGGGTCATCCCGACAGGCTGCGCGCCAGGTATGGGCTCGACGAAGAAGGAATATATCTCGCCTCATTGTCCTTCCTGAGGGAACCGGCATTCAGCAACTGACAGGGTGGATAATTTATGAAAAACAAAGAACGCCTGGATATAATTCTTGTTGACAGCGGGTTGGTAAAAAGCAGGGAGCGCGCCAGGGCGTTAATTATGGAGGGCAAAGTTGTCGTAAACGGTCTCACGGTTATAAAGGCCGGCGCTCTGGTCAACAGGGATTCCGGAATTGTCCTGAAAAAGGGAGATAACCCTTATGTAGGAAGAGGCGGACTAAAGCTTAAGCCGGCTTTAGACTTTTTCCATATCAATCCCAAAGACAAAGTCGTCATGGATATTGGCTGCTCCACCGGCGGTTTTACTGATTGCGTTCTTAAGGAGAATGCACGCAAGGTGTATGCGGTTGACGTCGGCTACGGCCAGATTGACTGGTCACTCAGGCAAAATCCCAAGGTTATCCTGCTGGAAAAAACAAACATACGCTACCTCGAAAAAGAAAATATCCCGGATTCAGTTGATCTGATACTCATTGATGTTTCTTTTATATCTCTCACAAAAGTCCTGCCCAAATGTCTGGAATTCCTCGATGAAAAGGGAGAGATACTCGCCCTTATCAAGCCCCAGTTTGAAGTCGGAAGGGAGCTGGTAGAAAAAGGGGGCGTGATAAAAGATGAGTCAAAACGCATGCAGGCAGTCGAAAATATCAGGATATTTGCTGAGGCTGCCGGTTTTGAAACCCTCGGCATTTTTGCTTCTCCGGTCCGTGGTCAGAAAGGCAATATGGAATACTTTATTTATCTGAGGAGAAAGATAAATGGATGATCCTGTAATCTTAATAGGCCTTGATCTGTCTATTGCATCCAGGGAAGTTATAGAGATACTTATTGAAGATGCATCTGAACAAGGTATTTTTGGTGAAATTGCCCATGCAAATCAGAACAGACAAGAGATATTGGAACTCCTCCTCCATCATCCTGATACGCCTGATGAGGTAAAGACTTATATTTCGGGCATTCTGAAACTACCGGTCAGGACTGAAGTAAGGCCGGCAACAGAACAAATCCATAAAGAAACCAGGCAACAGAACCTTCTCCAGAGGATCCAGCGTCTGAGCGTAACAGAAAGGCTGCAACTTGCGCTGAAAGGGGGCAGGGAGATTCGAGGCATACTTCTTAAAGATACAAACAAGGCGGTAATGCTCCGTGTCCTTGAAAACCAGAAAATTACCGAGGGTGAAATCGAAATAATAGCAAGATCCCGCTCAGCGCCTGAAGATGCGTTAAGAAAGATAACAAAGAACAGGGAATGGCTTAAAAATTACGCCATTTCATCTGCATTGGCAACAAATCCAAAAACTCCGCAGGGGATTGCAGTAACATTGCTTGGCGGCCTCAAAATAAAAGATATTGTTCTGCTGGAAAAAAATAAAAACGTATCAGAGCTTGTCCGCAGCACTGCCAAAAGATTAGTAACGGCAAGAAAACCCAAACAGTGATAACCCATTAATGAATAAGCAAGAACTCCCTGTGCTCTTGGCACAGGGATGAGTTGCTTCCTAATTTGTGTCATTCCACGACCCCCCTCTGTCATTCCACGACCCCCTGATCAAGTCAGAGGGCATGCTTGATCGGGGAATCCATACCCTATCCTGGATTGTCCGGTCAAGCCGGACAAT
>PGYF01000065.1:6797-12823 GCA_002839535.1 Nitrospira bacterium HGW-Nitrospira-1 | reverse complement strand
GGGTTCTTCACAATGTCCTTTCCTGCCATCCTGCCTCCTTCTAAAAAGAGGCGGTCTAACATTCTTAAAAGCGGACATTTCTATTTTGGTATGACACCCTTTTGGACAACGCTTGACATCAGAAACAGATAACTGTTAGATTATTAGCACTCGGACGTGGAGAGTGCTAAAGCATGTTGGATGAAAGAAGCAAAAAAGTTTTATATGCTGTTATTCAGTGTTACATCAATACACCGGGGCCTGTCGGTTCAAGGGTTGTAACAAAGAAATACCATTTCGGTCTTTCTCCTGCAACCATAAGGAATATTATGTCGGACCTGGAAGAAATGGGGTATTTAAGTCAGCCTCATACCTCTGCCGGAAGGATTCCCACAGACAGCGGATACCGTTTCTACGTTGATTCGTTGTCCGCTGAAAAACAGCTTGTCAATAATGTCCTGACAGCGGAACTCAACAAAAAATTCGAACTGATAAAAAAGGACATTAATTCTTTTCTTGACGACGCATCAAAAATGCTTTCAGAACTATCACACTATATCGGGATTACGATGTCACCCAATACAGGCATGACGACATTGCGCAAGATTGAACTTTTGAAGTATAGAGATAACCGGCTTGCAGTAATATTGTTTACTGACGAAGGCATAATCCAAAACAGGATTGTTCCGGTTGTTCCTGATATCTCTCAAAGAGAGCTTAACAGGATTGCCGAATATATCAACTCACGTTTCAAAGGCCGGTCCCTTGACGAAATAAAAAGACTCATTTTAAAGGAAATGACTAAAGAAAAGGTCCTTTGCGACAGTTTGATTTCAGAGGCGATAAGAATTTGCAGGAACGCCTTTTCTGCAGCCCCCGGGAACATTTATATATCCGGGCTGTCTGAGGTATTAAGACTTCCTGAATTCTGCGACATAAACAGAATAAGAGAATTACTGCAGACGCTTGAAGCCAAACATATTATTGTAAATCTTCTTGATAATATCGCTGATTCTGAAGGCACACAGGTTCTCATCGGCGCTGAAAACATCCTTGATGAGATGAGACAGTTCAGTCTGGTTGCCGCCACGTATAAGGAAGGGAGCAGGCCTATGGGAACAATAGCGATAATCGGTCCCAGGAGAATGAATTATCTGGAGACGATTTCCATCGTTGACTCTACCGCTCAATTTATCACAAAATTATTGTCCTGAAGGTTAACAGAAAGGCGGAACATTGGAAGAACAGGATATGAATGAATACAATACTGAGGCCCCCTCAGCAGAATCTCGTGAAGCTGGGGAATTGCAGGCCCAGGAAAAATCAGCAACTGATGAGCTGAATAATAAGTACCTGAGACTGTACGCTGAATTTGATAATTACAGGAAAAGGGTCAACAAGGATAAAGAGGAGTTGGTAAAATACGGAAACGAATCTATCATCCATGAATTGCTTCCGATCATAGACAGTCTTGAACTTGCCCTGAAACATGCGGCAGGTGAACCTATAACAGGAATTGTCCAGGGCGTTGAGATGACGCTTAAGGAACTTCAAAGGACCCTTGAAAAGTTCGGACTGATAAAAATCAATGCTGCAGGCAGGGAGTTTGACCCTTCCATCCATCATGCGATGACACAGGCAGAGAGGGAAGATATTGAGGAAAATATGGTTGCCGAAGAACTGCGTGCAGGATATCTTTATCGTGATAAAGTACTGCGTCCTTCGCTTGTAGTTGTCTCGATGAAACCGCAAAGAAAAGCTGAAAATCAACAATCTGAAGAAACTGAGGCTGCTGATATTACTGAGAACATAGAGGAGGATTAAGCAAAATGGGTAAAGCAATTGGTATAGACATTGGGACAACAAACTCGGTTGTTGCCGTTGTACAGGGCGGCGAGGCTGTAGTAATCCCAAATCAGGAAGGCAACAGGACAACCCCTTCCGTAGTTGCAGTTACGGATAAGGGTGAAAGATTAGTCGGACAGATAGCAAAAAGACAATCTGTCACAAATCCCGAAAATACTATTTTTTCGATTAAAAGGCTCATGGGGAGAAAATATTATACCCCGGAAGTCGAGCACGCAAAGCAAAGACTTCCGTACAAGATTGTAGAAGCATCCAATGGAGATGCTCACGTGGAAATATTCGGCAAAAACTACTCTCCCCCTGAGGTGTCCGCCATGATCTTGCAGAAGCTGAAACAGGCTGCCGAAGACTACCTCGGCGAGAAAGTTACAGAGGCGGTTATAACTGTGCCTGCATACTTTAATGACAGCCAGAGGCAGGCGACAAAAGACGCCGGAAGAATAGCAGGGCTGAACGTCCTGAGGATTATCAATGAGCCAACCGCAGCTGCCCTTGCCTATGGGATGGACAAGAAGAAGGAAGAAAAAGTCGCTGTCTATGACCTTGGAGGCGGGACGTTTGATATTTCAATACTGGAAATAGGTGAAGGAGTAATAGAGGTTAAATCAACAAACGGCGATACCTTTCTCGGCGGAGATGATTTTGACCTGAGAATACTTGACTGGATGGTCGAAGAATTCAGAAAAGACCAGGGCATTGACCTGAAAAATGATAAAATGGCGCTACAGAGATTAAAAGAGGCTGCGGAAAAAGCCAAAATTGAGCTTTCGACTGCAACAGAAACCGAAATAAATCTGCCTTTTGTTACTGCTGACGCATCAGGACCAAAACACCTGTTGATGAAAATTTCACGCTCAAAATTCGAGCAGCTCGCAGGTGATCTTTTCGAAAAAACAATAGGCCCCTGTAAAAATGCACTCTCAGATGCAAGCCTGTCTCAAGCAAACATTGATGAGGTGCTTCTTGTTGGAGGTCAAACAAGAACACTAAAGGTCCAGCAGACTGTTCAGAATTATTTTGGAAAAGAGCCTAACCGCACCGTGAACCCAGACGAGGTGGTAGCAGTCGGGGCAGCAATCCAGGCGGCAGTCCTGAAAGGAGACGTAAAGGAGGTCCTGCTCCTCGATGTAACGCCTCTGTCACTCGGGATCGAGACTCTTGGCGGTATTTTCACAAAAATAATTGAAAGAAATACAACAATTCCGACAAAGAAAAGTCAGGTATTCTCTACGGCAAGCGATAACCAGCCGGCAGTTACCATAAAGATCTGTCAGGGCGAAAGAGAAATGGCCGCAGACAATAAATTGCTCGGTAATTTTGAGCTCATCGGCATTCCTACGGCGCCAAGGGGAGTGCCTCAGATTGAGGTATCCTTTGATATTGACGCCAACGGCATTCTGCACGTAGCGGCAAAGGACCTTGGCACAAACAAGGAACAGTCCATACGCATAACAGCTACGAGCGGATTGGCTGAAGAGGAAATCAAAAAAATGGTGCGCGACGCTGAAGCGCATAGCGCTGAAGACCACAAGAAAAAAGAACTGGCCGAGGCAAAAAATAACGCTGACTCACTTGTGCACACTGTTGAAAAATCCCTCATGGACTATTCCGACAAGATCACTGCGGATGAAAAGAGAGAGATAGAAGAAGCCCTCGAACATTGCAAAAAAACAAAGGATTCCAGCATTGATGCGGCTGAAATAAGAGCCGCTCACGATAAACTTGCCGCTGCTTCTCATAAACTCGCTGAGCACATATACAAAACTGCAGGAGCCCATACGGAAGGAGCGGCAGGGGCAGAACAAGGCGCAAAAAAGGAAGGTGAGGAAGAGGTTGTAGAGGCCGAGTTTGAGGACGTCGACAAAGACAAACAGTAAAAACCATACATGAAAGATTATTACGACATACTCGGCGTCTCGCGGGACGCCGCAGCCGATGATTTAAAAAGGGCGTTCAGGCAGCTTGCCATGAAATATCATCCCGACAGAAATCCTGACAACAAGCAATCTGAAGACAAGTTCAAGGAGATCAATGAGGCATATTCCTGTCTGAGCGATCCGCAAAAACGCGCTCATTATGACAGGTTCGGCTCTTCTGAAGGCATGGGTGGAGGATATGCGGGCGCAGGGTTTGGAGATATTTTTGAAGATATTTTCGGAGATTTATTCGGCGCTTTTGGCGGAACAGGAAGACAAAGGGCTGCAAAAGGCAGTGACCTCAGATATGACCTTGGCATATCACTCTCAGAGGCAGTATTCGGCGCTGAAAAAACAATAGATTTTCCAAAGTGGGAGATATGCAAAGAATGCAAAGGAAGCGGCTCTGAACCAGGCAAATCCCCGGAAACCTGTCCTTCCTGCAAAGGCGCCGGACAGATAAGATTTCAACAGGGGTTTTTCAGTGTTTCAAAATCCTGCAGTAAATGCCAGGGGACAGGACATAGAATTACCCACCCCTGCAAAAAATGCAAGGGCACAGGAAGGATTAAGGAAAACAAGAGTATTTCCCTGAAGATTCCCGCCGGCGTAGACACAGGCTCAAGGCTAAGAGTAAGCGGGGAAGGAGAGCTTGGTGAGTATGGCGGCCCATCCGGCGACCTCTACGTTGTTTTGAATGTTGAAGAGCATCCTTTCTTTAAAAGGGAAGGGACCGAAATATTCTGTGAAGCTCCGGTATCTTTCCCTCAGGCGGCTCTGGGCGCCGAGATAGAAATACCGACGATTGATGGCGCTGCAAAACTGAAAATCCCGCCCGGCGCCCAGTCAGGCAGACTATTCACCATCAAAGGCAAAGGAGCTCCACGGGTTGGAGGTCACCAGAGGGGCAATCAAATCGTAAGAATATATGTCGAGGTGCCGACGAAATTAACACCCCGGCAAAGGGAACTCCTGGAAGAATTTACATCCATAAATGGCGGCGAGGCAGCGAAAGGTTTCAAGGAAAAACTGAAAGACCTGTTCAGCGGCGTTGAAAACTGAATATCAAATACATCAGCTTTATAAAAATGAACTACCCCGCAGCAAGCTGCGAGGTATCTATGATTGAAAAAACAACATTAGTCATCCTCCGGCTTGACCGGGGGATCCAGAGATCAAGACACTGGATTGCCCGATCAAGTCGGGCAATGACACATTTTTTGTTGTCCCACCCCGATGCAGAGCATCGAGGAATTCTTTTGATTAAATAAAACATTTACCACAGTGAGCACAGAGAAAACACTATGATTATTAAACAAAAAACAGGACACAGAGTAATAACCAAAAAGATGAGATAGAAAAACTCTGTGTACTCTTATTATATCTATAATCTCTGTGAACTCTGTGGTTAAGCTGCCGTTTTTAGGATAATACATGCATAGAATATTTCTACAGCAAGTATCTCTGCTAAAGCATCCTGTTGTTATTAAGGATGAGAAAGCGCATTATCTGTTTTCTGTTCTCCGGTGCAAAACAGGCGATGGACTTATTGTCACAGATGAAAAAGGCTGTTCATATACCGCTCAAATACTCTCTGCGTCCAAAAAAGAAGTGACTATGGATATTACCGGTAATTATATTATGAACACGGAATCCGCTCTGAATATAATTCTGATCCAGGGACTCCTTAAAGGCGAAAAAATGGATATCGTAATCCAAAAGACGACGGAACTGGGGGTAAACGCTGTAATCCCTGTAATCACTGAAAGAAGCCAGATCAGGGAAACAAGGAAACACCTTCGCTGGAAAAAAATAGCTGAGGAGGCCTCAAGGCAGTCGGGAAGAACCAGGATGCCGGAAATATTCGAAACTTGTTCTTTTACGGAGGTTTTTAATATTCCCGATTTGATTTCAGGGAAAGGCATTATTTTCTGGGAAGAGGGGGGAGAGAAACTTCCTGTTGTCATAAACAAACTTTCTCATCGAGACAGGATATTTCTATTTATCGGGCCTGAAGGCGGTTTTTCCGAAAAAGAAGTATTGTCTGCTTCAGAGAAAGGATTCTTTATAGCGACCCTCGGCAGCAGGATACTAAAGGCTGAGACAGCAGCCATCACAGCTGTCTCTATCATACAATTCGCTTTGGGAGATATGGGATATTAACCTATTATGGGTCTTCGTGGATGTGAGTGGGTAAAAATATTAGAAAAAGGCTATTCTTAAGATGATTCAAATGGAACGTTTACACGGGATTTCGTCATTCCA
>PGYF01000065.1:0-6760 GCA_002839535.1 Nitrospira bacterium HGW-Nitrospira-1 | reverse complement strand
TCCCCGATCAAGTCGTGGAATGACGGAGGGTGGTCGTGGAATGACGGAGGGTGGTCGTGGAATGACATGATTTGTGACAAGAATGACCCACACGATTACACGAAGACCCCCTATTATTAATCTGCGTTAATCTCCCTCACAAAAGCAACCCTGTCTATCGGGATAACGAGCCAGCCTGATACTGCCTCGAGGTGCACTTCATTGTCGTTTATCTCGATTAATTTTCCGGTATAGAGCGTTTCTGCCGTACCTACTTCAACAATTTTACCGATAAGGTCTATCACATTTCACCTCGCTTTTTTCCTGTCATACCTGAATTATGCGCTATTTCCGCTCCGATCAAAAAAATGCCCGATGAATAGAACACCCATAACAGGAAGCTGATAAATGCTGTTAACGGGCCATAAATCCTGCCCAGTTCTACCACAGAACTGACATACCATGTAAATATGTACTTTGCTGTTTCCCAAAATATAGTCGTAAATATGGCCCCTTTGAAAGAATCGAAAAAGCTTACCCTTGTCTTTGGTATCACGATATACAGCATGGTTACGGTAAACAGGGTAAGGATAAACGGGAGGATAAAACGTATTATGAATTGGGTTATTTTCCCGATCTTCAAGCCAGGCAAAAATGGAGAAAGCGCTTTCAGGAGCGGAACAATCGATGTGGCGGCAAAGGACATCAACAACAAGGCAATGATTAAGGTAACAACCGACAGTGCAATAAGCACGGAAAAAACAAACCTCCTCTTCTTTTTAACCTTAAAAACAGCATTGAGGGCTGATTCATATGAAGCAAATACCTGATACGAAAGCAGCCCATAAAGAACAAGTCCGACTTTCCCGATGCCTTGAAAAGAGATGAGCTTTGAAATATCCTGTGTAATCTCTTTTGTCACCTCAGGGAAAAGATTCATGAGCCTGCTGAGGAAAAACTTATAAAATTCCGGATAATGTCCCAGGAGATAGCCGAAAAGGGTTATGACAAATAAACAGAACGGCACTATCGCCATCATCGTGAAATAGGACATCGCTGCAGCGAACATCAACCCATTATCCCTGAAAAAATCGCTAAAACTCCGTCCTATAATTCTAACCGTTCTCAAGATGATATGTTTCCCCTTCCCCTGGCCCGCACAAAGATTTTCAGGGGAGTGCCTTCAAAACCGAAATGCTCCCGCAATTTCTTCTCTATGAATCTGAGATGGGAAGCCTTAATCGCATCTTTATAATTTGCGAAGATAACAAAGGTGGGAGGTTCTGTGCCTGTCTGGGTCATATAGTTCAGCTTGACGTCCCTGCCTTTATACATCGGCAAGGATATCCGGGACATGATATTCCCAAAAAATCTATTGAGTTCAGCAGTCTTAATCCTTTTTCTCCTCTCCTCAATTATTCTGTCTACAACCGGGAAGACCTTTGTTATTCTCTTTTTAACCAGCCCTGATATCGTAATGACCGGAGCATACTGTGAAAACCACATCTTTCTGACCATCTCTTCAGTGATTGTCTTAAAAAAGGCGTCAGGTTCTTTTACGGTATCCCATTTGTTAAGCAGAAAAATTGCGCCTCTGTTATATTCCTTTACAATACCGGCGATCTTCAGGTCCTGTTCTGTAATACCGTCTTCCATATTCAGGACCACAAGGGCAACATCACATCTCTCGATGCTCCTGACAGCCCTGACCATAGCAAACCTTTCGATTGAATAACCGATTTTCCCCTTTTTTCTTAATCCCGCAGTATCGATCAACAGATATTTTTTCCCGTGGTAGGCGCATATACTGTCTATGGCGTCTCTTGTTGTTCCAGGGATCGGGCTGACAACCATCCTGCTCTTTCCGGTAAAGGCATTTACAAGCGTTGACTTGCCTGTATTGGGTCTTCCTACAACAGCTATCCTGGGATAGTCTGTCTTCTCTTCATGGCAAGCAGGCATCAGAGAGGTCAATGTATCCATAAATTCTTCATAACCATAGCCGGTAACAGAAGACAGCGGGTGAATCTCTTCAGCGCCGATTTTGTAAAAATCATAGAGCCTGTCGTCCCTTGCAGGCGCATCTATTTTGTTTACCACCCACAGAATTTTTTTCCCGGACGCCCGAAGCAGCCTGGCCAGTTCCATATCAGCAGGGGTAAGGCCGTCCTTTCCATCCAGAAGGTGAATAATAATATCTCCCTCATCAACGGCAAACAATGCCTGTTCCTTGGCCTGTTTAAAAATATCTTCCGGCGGCTCTGTATAAAAACCGCCTGTGTCAACAACCATGAATGTCTTGCCTTCCCATTCAGCATCAAGGTAGTTCCTGTCTCTGGTAACCCCGGGGATGTCTTCCACAATAGCGGAATGCGTCCTTGTCATCCGGTTAAACAACGTGGATTTTCCAACATTCGGCCTGCCGACAATAACAACCATTGATTTGCTCATGGCCTTATCATGGCATTACACGGTTCAAACTGTTTAAAGCAGAAATTAATTTGAGATTATTTTCGTGTTTCATTACTGATATTCTGAAAAATGACCTGTCCATACCTTTGATTTCACTGCAATCTCTTATGTCCAAACCCGCTCTTTTAAATTGTTGCGCTGCTATGCCGGAATTTTTATTTATTATTTTAATAAGGATAACATTTGTATCAGTATCATACACCCTTACCCATTCAATCTTCGCAAGCATCCTCAGGATCAGTTTTTTTTCAAGAGCTGTAAATTGCCTTGCGGCCTTGCCGTATGTTGAATCCTTATAGGCGGTCCTTGCCGCTTCAATTGAAAGAAGATTAATGTCCCAGCGCGCGTTTTTTTTGTATAACTGAATGAACTCGGGAGAGGAAACAGCGCAGGCGAGTTCAAGTCTGGAAACCCCGTAAAAATATGCTGTTGTCCTTAACAGGGTAATCTTCTTCGTATGAATCAAATCATGGCAGTAATCGCCGCTGCCTGTAAATTCTATCAGCGATTCATCAATCACAAAATGCGGGCATTCAGAGGGGGTCACGGTTATGGCTTCACGTATCTTTTCCCAGGGAATCATTTTGCCGGTAATTCTGTTTGGGTTTGCAATAAAAACAAGATCCATATTTTGGAAGTCTTTCCATATGCAGGAAATATCAAAGGCAAAACCATCTGTTTCCATGGCAGTAATGTATGAAACTTCAGCGCCGGCCGATTGTGCGGCGTCTTCATAAATATCCAGGGCAGGCCCCACGACAAGGACCCTTGCCGGTCTTAAAACCTCAGGGATCAGATAGATAAGTTCTTTTATGGAATTCGCAAAAAGAACTTTTTCCGAAGAGAGTCTGAATTTGGACTCAAAGAGTCTCGTCAGCGCATCCATCCCCATGTGCTGACCGCTATTTATCTTCTTAACGGCCTTTCTCACTGCTGCCTTTACTTTTTTGGAAGGCCCAAGAGGGCATACCCCCGAGCTTCCATCTATGAGCTTGTTGTCTTTCAATATATTACCCCAATTTTCAATCGCACTTTTTTTCACACATCCCATAAAATTTTTTTGTGTCATTGCCCGACTTGATCGGGCAATCCAGAAAAAGGAACTGGATTCTCCGGTCAAGCCGGAGAATGACAGAATAAATTTGTTTTGACTTTTGATGCCCTGTGCTCTTGGCACAGGGTTCTTCACTTTTTTGGGTCAATAAAAAAGGGGCCCGAATGTCCCCCTTTTTATTGAATCTTTTTGCCGATCTCCTGCTATTTTTTCTTTGGCTGCCTTTCTTTCAGCGCTGCCTGCGCAGCCGCAAACCTTGCAATAGGCACCCTGTATGGTGAACAGCTCACATAATTAAGTCCGATCTTATGACAGAACTCAACTGATTTTGCCTCACCGCCATGTTCACCGCAGATGCCCATCTTCAGGTTCTTCTTGACCTTGCGTCCTTTCTCTACAGCCATACGCATGAAAGCCCCCACCCCTTCGGTATCTATTGAGATAAAAGGGTCTTCCTTTAATATCCCATTTTCCACATAAAAGGGCAGGAATCTTCCGGCGTCGTCGCGGGAAAGACCATAGACTGTCTGAGTAAGGTCATTTGTTCCAAAAGAATAGAAGTCGGCATGCACTGCTATTTCATCGGATGTTACACATGCCCTCGGCAATTCTATCATCGTCCCGACTGTATAAGGAACCTTCACCTTGTATTCTTTCTGTACTCTGTGGGCAACTGAGACCACAATATTTTTCATGGCCTCCAGTTCCTTGACATGCCCTACCAGCGGTATCATTATTTCAGGGATGACTTTTACCTTCTGCTTTGTCAGTTCGCAGGCTGCCTCCATGATTGCCTGGGCCTGCATTGCATATATTTCAGGATAGGTGACGCCAAGACGGCAGCCGCGGTGTCCGAGCATCGGATTAAATTCATGGAGAGACTTGTTCTTTGCATTAAGCTGTTCAAAAGACACACCCATGTCTTTTGCAAGCTCCTTAAGGTCTTCATCAGTATGCGGAAGGAATTCATGGAGCGGCGGGTCAAGAAGCCTTATGGTTACCGGCAGCCCGGCCATTGCCTTGAAAATTCCGGTAAAGTCGCCTTTCTGGAAAGGAAGGAGTTTTGCAAGCGCCTTTTCCCTTCCCTCCAGGGTATCGGAAAGGATCATCTCCCGCACAGCCTTTATTCTGTCAGGCCCGAAGAACATATGTTCGGTTCTGCAAAGTCCGATGCCTTCGGCGCCGAATTTCCTTGCTGTTGCGGCGTCATTGGGGGCGTCGGCATTGGTTCTTACCTTTAGTGTTCTGAATAAATCAATCCATTTCATTAATTCCTTGTACCACGGGTTATGATCGGGATCCGCTGCCAACAGATCGAGCCTTCCTTCATAAACACGCCCTGCTGTTCCGTTCAGGGTTATCCAGTCACCCTCTTTTAATATTCTGCCGTTGACCTGAATCTCTTTTTTCCTGACATTTATATCAAGCGCAGAGCAGCCGACAATACAGCATTTTCCCCAACCCCTGGCAACAAGCGCCGCATGGCTCGTCATCCCGCCTTTTGCCGTAAGAATCGCCTCTGCTGCATGCATACCATGCACGTCTTCAGGAGAGGTCTCGTTTCTTACGAGAATTACCTTCTCGCCTTTTTTTGCCCAGGCCTCGGCGTCATCCGCAGTCAATACAATCCTTCCTATAGCGCCGCCAGGACCTGCAGGCAGGCCTTTTGCAAGCCCGACTGCTTTCTTTTCGGCAGCAGGAGCCACGCTGGGATGTAAAAGCTCATCAATCTGGTCCGGCCTTACGCGAAGGAGGGCCGTCTGTTTCGTTATAAGCCTTGACTTGGCCATCTCAACCGCCATGCGGATGGCAGCCTGTCCATTACGTTTTCCAACCCTTGTCTGGAGCATCCAGAGTCTTCCTTCTTCAATGGTAAACTCAATGTCCTGCATGTCATGGTAATGATTTTCCAGTCTCTTTTGTATGCCGAACAACTCTTTGTACAGCTTCGGCATAGCCTCTTCGAGCGAAGGGAGATGTCTTGTATCCGCTGTCTTGCCGGCCTTATTTACCGGATTAGGCGTTCTGATGCCCGCGACCACATCTTCACCCTGGGCATTCGGCAGCCACTCACCAAAAAACATGTCTTCGCCTGTTGCGGGATTTCTGGTAAAGGCAACACCGGTTGCAGAGTTATCTCCTGTATTCCCAAAAACCATAGCCTGGACATTAACTGCTGTTCCCCACTCCTCGGGAATCTTCTCTATTTTACGGTATGAGACAGCGCGCCTGCCCATCCATGACTGAAAGACCGCTCCGGTGCCTCCCCAGAGCTGCTCCACAGGATTATCAGGAAACTCCTTTTTAAGCGTATCTTTAATAATAACCTTGAATTCAGCGCACAGGGCCTTTAAGTCATCAACCGTCATGTCCGTATCGTTTTTGTAGCCCTTGTCCTTTTTCATCTTTTCCATGAAATGCTCAAGCTTATGGCGTATTGCCTGGCCTTCAGCAGGCTCTATCCCTGCGGCTTTTTCCATGACAACATCGGAATACATCATCATAAGGCGGCGGTATGCATCATATACAAAACGGGCGTTGTTCGTTTTTTTGATAAGCCCCGGAATAGTCTTTGTGGTGAGACCAACATTCAGCACTGTCTCCATCATTCCGGGCATGGAACTGCGGGCGCCGGAACGGACGGAAACAAGGAGCGGGTCATTCAGGTCTCCGAATTTCTTGTTGATAATCTTTTCAACCCTGGCAAGCGCAGCCTCAACCTGTCCCTTTAATTCTTTGGGATATTTGCGGTTATTTTTGTAGTACAGTGTACAGACCTCAGTAGTGATCGTAAAGCCGGGTGGGACCGGAATACCCAGGTTCACCATCTCGGCAATATTGGCGCCTTTCCCTCCAAGGAGATTTTTCATTTCCGCCTTCCCGTCAGCCTTGCCGCTCCCGAAAAAATAAACATACTTTTTTGCAGACTTTGTGGCTTTTGCGATTTTTGCGGTCTTCACTGATTTTCTGCTTTCCCCTGCAACATTACCCATAGTTCCCTCCGAAATATTTTTAAAAGTATTTTTGAAAATATTAAAGAACAACAGTAAATATAGCCCAACTTGACAAAAAAATTCAAGAAAACCGGGAGGAGGTCAGGCATGGCAGGACATTAAAGAACATCCCCCTGGCATTAAGAACTGTTAAGAACCCTGCGCCAAGAGCGCAGGGAGTAAAGGTCAAAACAAATTTATTCTGTCATTGTCCGGCTTGACCCCCGCATCAAGCATGCCCTCTGACTTGATCAGGGGGTGC
>PGYF01000064.1 GCA_002839535.1 Nitrospira bacterium HGW-Nitrospira-1 | reverse complement strand
TTTGATTTATGAGAGACTATTTTGATATTTTTTCGTATAGTTTTTTAAATGAGGCAACGATTCACTTTCATGTAGATTTTAGATGAGGCAATTCGTTTGATGGAAAATTAGCAGGCGTAAGGGTATAATGACAGACATTACATTATGAGAGAATTGCGAGGGAGGCAGCTGTGGAATTTGCGCCCAAATGGATCGCCTGGGAAATAACGCGGAGGTGCAATCTACGGTGTGTTCACTGCCGTTCTTCCTCGGAGCTTGAGGCCAAGGGGCACCCGGATTTTCCCCTTGAAGAGGCCTTCAGGGTCATTGATGATATCGTAAGGTATGCAACTCCTGTTGTTGTTCTTTCAGGCGGCGAGCCGCTTATCAGGAAAGATGTCTTCGAGATCGCCAAATACGGCAACGAAAAAGGGTTGCGGATGTGTCTTGCAACGAACGGCACCCTTGTTAACGATGAGATATGTGAAAACATAAAATCTTCCGGGATCAGGATTGTCTCTCTCAGCCTTGACGGCTCAAACGCCCTGGTCCATGATGACTTCAGAAACCAAAAGGGCGCATTTGACGGCACGATAAACGCTGCAAAACTCTTTAAAAAATACGGGATAGAATTTATTATTAATTCATCCTTCACAAAGAGAAATCAGGAAGAGATTCCCAGGATATACAAACTTGCGAAGGAGCTCGGCGCTGTTGCGTGGTATATGTTCATGATCGTGCCGACAGGCAGGGGCGAAGAGATAATGAAGGAGCTGATCTCAAAAGAGGACTACGACAAGATCCTTGACTGGCATTATGATATGGAAAAGGAAGAGGACCTTATGCTGGTGAGGCCGACCTGCGCGCCCCACTATTATCGTGTTGTTTTGCAGCGATCGAAGGCTGAAGGGGAGACCTTCAGAAAGCGTACTCTGAAATTCTCGACCGGCGGATCAAAGGGCTGCCTTGCCGGCCAGCTGATATGTCTTATAGATGTTGACGGCAATGTCCAGCCCTGCAGTTATTTCCCCAGGTTTGCGGGGAATGTGAGGCAGCAGTCTTTTAAGGACATATGGGAGAATTCCGAGCTGTTTAAGGATTTGAGGGACTTCAAGAGTTACAAGGGCAAGTGCGGCTGCTGTGAGTATGTGAATGTCTGCGGCGGGTGCAGGGCAAGGGCATACTCAATGCACGGCGATTATATGGAAGAAGAACCGTTTTGCAGTTATATCCCAAAGAAATCAGGAAAGGTGAAGACATGAATGATACGTTTTTAAAGGCATGCCGTGGAGAAAAAGTTGATTATACCCCTGTCTGGATTATGCGTCAGGCAGGCAGGTATATGAAGGAATATCAGGAGGTCCGTTCCAGGGTGGATTTTTTGACGCTCTGCAAAACGCCTGAACTTGCGGCCAAGGTGACGCTGCAGCCTGTAGATATCCTCGGGGTTGATGCTGCGATACTATTTTCCGACATCCTCATTGCTGTCGAGGCCATGGGAATGCACCTTGAGTTCTCAGATAAAAAAGGCCCGATACTCGGTGAGCCGGCAAGGACCAAGGCTGCGGTTGATAAGCTCGTCATCCCTGACACTGAAGACAGTATGCCCTTTGTGCTTGAAACAATAAAGATCCTCAGACGTGAGCTTGCAGACAAGGTCCCGCTCATCGGCTTCTCCGGCGCGCCATTTACCCTTGCTACCTATATTATAGAAGGCGGGAGCTCCAGGAATTTCAGCCATACAAAAAGGATGATGTACCAGAATCCGGGACTTTTCAATGCCCTTCTCGAAAAGATCACCGCAACAGTCATCGGGTATCTCTCGGCCCAGATCAGGGCCGGCGCACAGGTTGTCCAGATATTTGATTCATGGGCAGGCATACTTGCCCCATATGATTATGAAAAGGTGATCTTCCCTCATGTGAAAACAGCGATCAAGGCCCTCAAGAAGCTGGATGTCCCTGTTATCTATTTTGCAAATGATTGTCCGGGGCTGCTTGAGATCGTGAAGAAGTCAGGCGCAGACGTTATCGGCATAGACTGGAGAGTTGATATGGCGCATGCGGTGAAAAGGCTCGGTAAAAAGGTCGTAATCCAGGGTAATCTCGACCCCTGTGTGCTCTTCGGCACAAAGGAATATATAGAAGAGAGGGTGCAGGAAATTCTGGGCAAGGCACACACCGCCCACGGCCATATCTTTAACCTCGGACATGGCATCTTGCCCGAGACGCCTGTTGAAAGCGCGATTGCTATGGTGGAGGCAGTGCATAAATACGGCCGGAACTGACTTTGGAAAATAAGGCAGACAAAACAACCGGTGTGTTACTGCTGAATCTCGGGGGTCCTGATTCCTTGGGCGCAGTGAAGCCTTTTCTCTTTAACCTTTTTTCGGACAGAGAGATTATCAGGCTCGGCCCTTCTTTTCTGCAAAGGCCTATCGCATATCTTATCTCATCCCTCAGAGGAAAAAAGACCAGGGAAGCCTATGGCCTGATAGGGGGAAAATCTCCGATTTGCGATATAACCTTTGCTCAGGCAAAGGCGCTTGAGGAGGTCCTAAATAAGTCAGGGGTCAGGGGTCAGGAGTCAGGAGAAAATGCCCTGTCACCCATCACCCATCACCCATCACCCGTCACCTTTAAGGTTTATGCTGCCATGCGCTACTGGCATCCTTTAATAGAAGACGTGATCCATGAAATCTATAGAGACGGCGTCAAGAGGCTTATTGTCCTCAGCCTTTATCCTCAGTATTCCGTTGCTACTACCGGTTCAACGCTTGCAAAATTAGGTGAAGTCATCTCGAAATATCCGATGGAGATATTCAGTATTCAATCATGGTATGACAATCAGTTATACATAGATGCACTCGTGGATGAGATTAAGAAAGGTATCAGGGTCTTTAACTCCTCACTCCTCACTCCTCACTCTTCACCGCCCGAAGTTCACGTGCTTTTCAGCGCCCATAGCCTTCCGGTTAAATTTATCGAAGAGGGAGACCCTTATGTGGATCAGATAAAGGGTACGATCAATGAGATCGTAAAAAAACTCGATATAAGATGGTCGCTCTCATACCAATCTAAAAGCGGCCCCGTGAAATGGCTTGGTCCCTCAACAGACAGGATGATAGAGGCCCTGGCTGCAAAGGGGATAAAGAATCTTCTTGTAGCGCCGATAAGCTTTGTCTCCGATCATATTGAAACCCTGTATGAAATTGATATATTGTATAAAGGGATGGCTGAGAAACTGGGTATGAGATTAGAAAGGGTGAAATCGCTGAACACAGCGCCGCTTTTTATCTCGGCCCTCGAGGACATTGTTCTTAAGGGTATGAAGGAGGCAGGATGGGTGCAATAGCAATAATCGGCGGTGGGATATCAGGGTTGTCTTTAGCGTACTTTTTGCTTGAGAAAGACCCTGATCTGGACATTATTATTTTTGAATCGGAAAAAAGACTGGGAGGCAAGATCTGGACTGAAAAGGCCGAAGGGTTTTTATGCGAGGCCGGGGTAAATGGGTTTCTGGACAATAAGCCCAGGACACTTGAACTGTCCAAAAAGGTCTCTCTTGAGCCGTTACGGAGCAACGATGCGTCGAGAAAAAGATTTATTTATTCCGACAACAGGCTCCACAGACTCCCTGAAGCTCCTCCGGCATTTCTTGCCTCGAGCCTGATGAGTCTGTCTGGAAAGCTCAGGATAATGGCGGAACTGGTCATCCCGGGAAATGTGAAGGATGAGGAAACCCTTGCAGCATTTGCACGGAGACGGCTCGGCAAAGAGGCCTATGAGAAGCTCATAGACCCAATGGCCTCAGGGATCTATGCAGGCAATCCTGAAACATTAAGCCTCAGGGCCTGCTTTCCCAAGGTCTATGACCTCGAAGCGCGCTATGGCGGGCTGATAAAAGGCATGCTGCGTTTGCAGAGGGAAAGAAAGAAACAGGGGAGCAGCGAGAAGGTTGGAGCTGGTCCCGGCGGAACACTCACCTCTTTTTATAACGGTATGGGGGAACTGGTAAGCGCACTCAGGAACTTTCTTGGAGAAAGGATACGGCTCGGAAGTAAGGTGCAGGGGATTGACAGAAAAGGGAGTGGCTATGTCCTGTTTTTCCCTGATGGTTCGAGTATTGAGACGGATATTGTGGTATCGGCTGCTCCGGCCTATGCTGTATCTGAGATGGTAAAAAACATGGACAGGCGGCTGTCGAATCTTGTTGCGGAAATTCCCTATCCCTCTCTTTCTTTGGTATGTTTGGGTTACCGGAAAGAAAAGATAAAAACACCGGTTGATGCGTTCGGGTTTTTAATACCCTCAAGGGAGAAGAGGAACATACTTGGAACTCTTTATGATTCCAGCATCTTTCCAAACCGGGCGCCCGAAGGATATGTACTGCTGAGGAGTATGGTTGGAGGAGCACGTTATTCCGACCTTGCCAGGGAAAATGATACAAAGCTCGTTGACCTGGTGAAAGGGGAACTGGCAGCCATTATGGATATCAGGTCAGACCCGGATTTTGTGAGAGTCTATAAACATGAGATGGCTATCCCGCAGTATACGGTCGGCCATCTTGAGCGCTTGAGAAATATCGATACGATACTTCAGAAACATAAGAACCTTTACCTGACCGGTAATGCCTACAAGGGGATCGGAGTCAATGATTGTATCGAAAATTCGTTCAGGCTTGCAGAAAAGATTATTGAGGAATCCTGAAGAAACAGGTAATATTAAATAGTGTCTGTGGATAAAGTCATATTTTGTCATTGTCTGGCTTGACCCCCGCATCAAGTGCGGGGCAGGCTCCCAATCCAGAACCTATTGAAAAGACTGGATTCCCCGATCAAGTCGGGGAATGACAGATAGTAAAAGTTATAGTTTATACACATACACAATATAGTTATGGCCTGACAAGTTTTATTACTCTTAAAGGAGGAAACGTTTTATGAGGTTAATGCGTTTCTTTTTTGCAGTTCTGTGTATGGGATTTTTTATTTAAAATGTATCAGATGAAATAAAAGAAAAAAAATTTACTGAAGGAGAGATAAAAAAGATGGCAGAGACGAAGGCGATTTTAGAGACAACATTCGGCAATATCGAGGTGAGATTTTTCCCTGATGTTGCGCCCAATCATGTAAATAATTTCATCGAACTTGCCAAAAGGGGTTTTTATGACGGGACTACATTCCATCGCGTTATCCCCGGCTTTATGATCCAGGGAGGGGACCCCAACTCAAAAGACCATGACAAAGCAAAACATGGCATGGGCGGCCCGGGACATACCGTAAAGGCGGAGTTTAACAATAAGCCGCATAAGAGGGGCATCCTTTCGATGGCAAGATCAGCAAGCCCGGACAGCGCAGGCTCTCAATTCTTTATCTGCGTTGCGGACGCGCCCTTTCTTGACAAACAATACACGGCGTTTGGCGAGGTGGTCTCAGGGATTGAGGCTGCGGACAAGATCGTCAGCCAAGCCAGAGATAAGAGGGATAATCCTAATGAGCGAATAGAGATGAAGGTAAAAATAACTGAAAAATAGGAGGAGGAAGCTTTGAAAGAACAAGAGATAAAAGAAAAACTGCTGCAAGAAAATGAAGAGTTCAAAAAGATAAACGATGAGCATCATAAGTTAAAGACACTGCTGGCAGAGATAGACAAGAAAGTGTATCTTACTCCCGAAGAAGAAATAGAAAGAAAAAAATTACAGAAGCAGAAACTGCTGAAAAAAGATGTGATGGCTGAGATGATCAGGGAGTTCAAACCAGCCAATCCGTAATGCAGCGAAGTTTTTGGCTTTTATAGTTTGATTCCCCCTTAATAAAGGGAGACAAAGGGGGTTGTTTATTTTTCAGATCCAACACAACCCCCTGCACCCCCTTTTCTAAGGGGGAATTTAGCTCCATAGCCGAACAGTTGAGGTTTTTCGGAATAAAAGTTCGCTATAGTATTAGTAAGCATTATTAAAATTGGGTCTTCGTGGATGTGAGTGGGTAAAAATATTAGAAAAAGGCTATTCTTAAGATGATTCAAATGGAACGTTTACACGGGATTTCGTCATTCC
>PGYF01000063.1 GCA_002839535.1 Nitrospira bacterium HGW-Nitrospira-1 | reverse complement strand
AAGCATGCCCTCTGACTTGATCAGGGGGTCGTGGAATGACGGAGGGGGTCGGGCAATGACACAAATTAGGAAGCAATTCATCCCTGTGCCAAGAGCACATGGAGTTCTTGCTTATTCATTAAAAGATGAAGTTCTTGAAAGTTGCGGGGTATATGATTAGACTATTGACATGCTGAGAAAAGCGCTCATCCTGAAAATGTTCGGCGCCGCATATATGCAGAGGTGGAATGACAAGGTGCGGCCTGTGGAACTGGTTGAACTCGACAAGCAGGCGCATAAAATGGTCATCGCGTTTTTTCTTGGCAAGTTCGAGGAGGAAACCCCGGGCTTTAGCTGGATCGAGGTGATAGAAGGAGGGATATTCGAGCTTCTGCAGCGTCTTGTCATAACCGACCTGAAGCCGCCGATATTCTACAAAATCAAGGCGGACAGGGCGAAATATAAACTGCTGAATGAATGGGTATATGAAGAGATCGAGCCGATCATCTCACCGCTTGGAAAGGATTTTTGCAGACGGTTCAAGGCGTATTTTCATAATTCCACCGATGACATCAATAAGAAAATATTGAGCGCTTCCCACTTTTATGCCACAAAATGGGAATTTGATATCATAGAACGCGCAAACCCTGAGGGATACGAGATAGCGGCGATAAAGCAGGACCTGCAGAAAAAGCATGAGCGCTACTCTGATCTTAAGGGGATGGTCAGGCTGAGGGAAGAGGCGCGGTATAGAGACTTTATCGATTTATGCGGACAACTCAGATTTCAGGCAAGATGGGCGAACCTCCATCGCATCCCGAAAACCTCTGTCATCGGGCATTCTCTCTTTGTTGCTGTCTTGTCATACCTCTTTTCTCTTGAAATAAAGGCATGCGAAAGAAGGTGCTTCAATAATTATTTTACCGGATTGTTCCATGACCTTCCCGAGGTGCTCACCAGAGACATTATTTCTCCTGTCAAGAGGTCTGTTGAAGGGTTGAGCGAGTTGATAAAACAGTATGAAAAAGAACAGATGGCAAAAGAGGTCTACGGCCTGATCCCGAGGGAGTGGCACAAAGAGATGAGGGCCTTCACAGAGAAAGAGTTTGACAACATTATTGCCTTCAGGGGAAGGCGCAAAAAACTGGGCAGCGATAAAATCAATGCCCGGTTTAACGCCGACGTCTATAATCCCCGTGACGGCGAGCTTGTGAAGGCAGCCGACAATCTTGCCGCATTTATAGAGGCTTATGTGGCTATCAAAAACGGAAGCTACCGCCGTGAATTTCAGGAGGCAAAGCTGGCGTTTAAGGACATATACGGAAGGGCCACAATAGCAGGCGTCAACTTCGGAAAAGCTACTGGAGCTTGTCGCAAAGTTCGATAAGGACAAAAGCCACAGATAATTGAGGGTGGGCAAAGGCTGCCAATCCATTTATGCTATAATCATTTAAAAAGGAGGTGATAGATATGGCAAGTGTCAAGGAAAAAATAATCAGGGAAGTTGAAAAAATACCGGAAGAAAAAATTGCTGAGCTTTACAATGTTGTTCACCTCTTCAGAGCAGGCATTGAGAGCAGGAAGAAGGCTGTTAAAGATAGGCGCAGCGAAGCTGTAAAATTTTTCGGTATATGGAAAGGTATGTCCGCTGAAGAGAGTGCAGCGCTTGATGAGATACAGGATAGACGCAAGAGAACTTACAGAGAAAGGATTCTGTGAGAAAATATCTATTAGACACCAATATCATCTCTTATTACCTCTAATATCGATCATTTCGAACGAATAGAACCAGCACATCCATGACCAAGCCTGTGACAGAAAGAGACTCAGACCTTTGCTTTCCACATTTTATTGTCCTGAAGGCCTCGGCAGGTTCGGGAAAGACACGCGCCCTTACCAAAAGGTTCGTCCAGTTTATACTCTCCGACAGCATCCCCAAAAACGACCTGCAAAACATACTTGCCGTCACCTTCTCCAACAACGCTGCCAGGGAGATGAAAGAACGGATTCTCTTATGGTTGAAATCCGCTGCCATGAACGACGCTGGAAATCTCAATGAACTCTCCGGGATCATCAGCTCAGACAGAGACTGTTTGGCTGAAAAGGCAGAAGACATGATCGAGAAAATCCTGGAGAATTATCCGGATTTTCAGGTCAGGACTATAGACAGTTTTATGGCGACTGTTTTCAAGGCCTCTGCAATTGACTTTGGGTATAACCCTGAATTTGACATCCTGATGAACAACGACGCAGTCATGGAATACTCATTCAACTTCTTTCTGAAAAATGTGAAGGAAGGGACAAGCGAGGCTGCGCTGTTTGATGCGGTCATCTCTACGCTCAACGAAAATAAAAGAAAAGATACGTCCTTTCTATGGGATCCTTCATCCGCCCTGCTTGAGGAGATCAAAAAAATCTACCGGAAACTTGCTGTAACAGGCAAAAAGCCGAAGATCGAAGAGTATGCGGCAGAATCGGCAGTTGTAAAGGAGAAGATACGTGAGGCGCTTGAAGATATGGAATTTATGATTGGGCAGTCAGGGCTGGACAGGAGCGGAAAATCCACCTATAAGGCGCTCCTGCAGCTTGTCAGGGAAGGGAGGTTTGCCGATATAATCGGAAAAGGATTAAAGACCCCGCCGGTAAACAAGGTGAAAAAGGCGGATAGTATTGCGCAGGGTTATTATGATCGGATTATCGGGATGTGGTCGGAGTTCGGGAAGCTGGCCGGCTATTATACGACCTTTTATGTGCGTTCCTGCTTTGCGCCTTATCTGAAGGTATATGAGCAGTTCAGCGCAATAATAGAAAATACGAAAAGGCGGCAGGGAAAGATATTTATCGAGGACATCAACAGGAACCTGGCCGAATACCTTAACAACGAGATTGTCCCTGACGTCTACTTCCGCATCGGGGAGACCGTATTTCACTTTCTCATTGACGAATTTCAGGATACCTCTCCTATTCAATGGAGGAACCTGTTTCCACTTATCGAGAATTCCCTCTCGCAGAAAGGCAGCGCCTTTGTTGTCGGGGACACCAAACAGGCCATCTACGGTTTCCGTGACGCTGACTACACAATCATGAAGACGTTTGAATCCCGCAACCCGTTTCCTTCAGCTGAATATGCGGTGCAGGAACTCAGGGTAAATTACAGAAGCCTGCAAAAGATACTCGACTTCAATAATAAGGTGTTCAAAGATATCGTTTTAAAAAGTGATGCTTACCGTGACGCTGCCAGGAGGAGCGGGCTGACGGACTATCTGCAGGAGGTCAAGGAGGGCAGGGAAAGTCAGGGATATGCGGAAGCCGGCATTTTTGAAAGAGATGATGAGAGGCCGCCTGAGAGAAAAAAGATACAGGAAGTCGTACATGAGCTGCATAAGCGGGGATTCCGGTACGGCGATATGGCAATACTGACCCAAAAAAACGAGGATGCAGTCAGGGCTGCCGCCTGGCTGAATGAAGATGACATTCCCTTTATCTCTTACAGCAGTCTTGATGTAAGGCGGAGAAAGATTATGGGTGAGATTGTTTCGCTTTTAAATTTCCTGTCATCACCAACCGATGACCTTGCCTTTGCGACTTTTGTCCTGGGAAATATCTTTGCCGAAACAACGGCCCAACATGCTTCCGCTGAACATGCGCCTGAGGAAATGACCGGCAGGTTCAGGGAATTTTTCTTCATGCATAGAAAAACCCGGCCTATTTACAAGGCCTTTCAGCGGGAATTCGGAGACCTCTGGGATACATACTTTGCCGGACTTTTCAAGGCGTCCGGCTACCTCCCTATTTATGACCTGGTGAGCGAGATATTTACGGTCTTCAGGGTCTTTGAGATTTTTGAAGATGAAGAGTCCGCTCTCGTAAAGATACTCGAGGTTGTCAAGGATTTTGAAGGCGCGGGATATAACAGTCTGAGAGACTTTCTGGGTTTTGCCGATGATAGAGAGGGCGGCGAGGCAGAATGGAATATGAATGTCCCGAAAAATACGGACGCTGTTCATGTTATGACAATACACAAGGCCAAGGGTCTGGGTTTCCCTGTGGCGCTGGTATTGCTCTACGAAGAGAAAAGCAGGGGGTTTGATTATATTGTAGAGGAAGGTGAAGAAGGGGGGGCCTGTCTGCTGAAGATTACAAAAGATATCTGTAACAGCGCCCCTGATTTTGAGGGCTTATACCGTGAAGAGATGATGAAAGATAAGGTAAACAGACTCAACAGCCTCTATGTTGGATTCACAAGGCCGGAACAGGAGCTCTACGTCATAGGCGTCAGGGGCGGAAATAACGGGTATCCAATAGACCTGATCTCGAAACTTGACTATCCTCCATCAGACAAGCCCGACAGAAGACCTATATGAAAATCCTAAAAGGCGTTTATCCTGAGAAGCATGTTGTTGGGGTTATTGCTTATGTGGACCGCAAGGAAATAAGGAGGCCGGCTTGAACGTGCTGCTTATTTCCCCGCGAAAGAGCCTGATTAAAGAGATCATTCCGAACCTGAAGAGGGCGCAACGGGATTATTCATCAAATCTGGTTGTTTTCCCCGGCAGAAGGCCGTCCCATTTTCTCAGGAAGGCGCTTGCAGGGGAGATGAAGGGGAGCTTTGTCCCGCCTGTTATCTATTCAATGGATGAGTTTATTGATTACCTCTATGAAAAGAACTTCCCTGGGAGAAGGCTTGAGGGTATTGACGCTGTGACACTGCTCTACGATATCCACTGCAAGGCCCTGAATCCCCTCGGCGGCGCAAGTTTTATGACGCCTGAGAGTTTCTTTCCGATAGGGCTCAGGATATACCGGGACCTGGAAGAATTATATATAGAGTGTGTTGATCATCAGCGCTTAAAGGAGATCGAATCATATACAGAGGCAGTCATACCGGCCCAGACGCTCAAGAGATTGCAGTCGCTGTCATTCCTTTATGAGGAATTTTATAAAATCATCGCGGAGCAGGGATTTTCAACAAGGTCGCTGAGATACCGCGCTGCCTCTGATATGCTCGACGCCGGCGGGACAGCCGGGTTTCAGCAGGTGATTTTTGCCGGTTTTTTTGCCCTTACCCGTTCTGAAAAAACACTGTTTCAGAAATTGCTGCTCAAGGACAATACCCTGTGCATCTTTCAGGACGGCAGAGGCATGAAGGAAAAACTTGCTGACCTGGGCGTAAGACCTGTTTCTGAGCAAAGGCATGACGCCGGCCCGGAGCTGCATTTCTACAGCAGTCCTGATACTCACGGCCAGATATACGCCTTGCGTACGCTGCTTGAAGGCAAAATACAGGCAAATGAGCAATTAGTGGATAATGCGGCTATTGTGCTTCCCTCATCCGAGACGCTTTTCCCGCTTTTACGCCACGGGCTTTCGATGATGGATAAAGACAGCTACAATATTTCATTGGGGTATCCGCTCCAGCGGACGCCTGTTTTTGCCTTTCTCAATAACCTTATGGAACTTATAACCAACATGGACGGCGACCGCATTTATGTGCCGGATTATCTGAACTTTGTCCTGCATCCGTATACGAAAAATATCTACTGTAACGACAACGCTGAAATCACCAGAATACTGTTTCATGCCATAGAAGAAGGGCTTGCAAAAAACAGGACAAGGACATTTGTCAGACTGGCTGAGATAGAAGAGGACGAGGAGCTCTTTCAGCTTGTGATGGATAAGCTCCCTCATGACCAAAAGGGGATAACAAAGGAGTTCCTTGCTGAGCGCCTGAGGCGTATTCACCGCAATACGATAGAGAAATTTCTTTCTTTCAAAAATGTAGCTGATTTTTCCCTGAAATGCACGGAACTGCTGACCTATATATTTCATAACAGCACGGCAAGGCTGCATCCCCTTTTTTATCCCTTCTCGGAATCCTTTATTGCCGCGCTTGAGGTCATCTCCCGCTCCCTGATGAAGGATATTGTCTTTGCGGAAAGGTCAAGCTATTTTACGTTTTTCAGAAAATACTCCATGACCTGTTATACGCCTTTTGAGGGCGCCCCCTTGAAGGGCCTGCAGGCGCTTGGTTTTCTTGAGACGAGAAATCTCAGGTTTGACAAGGTCTTTATCCTTGACGCCAATGAAGACGCGCTGCCGGACACAAAAAAAGAGGACACACTTGTGCCGTTTAAGGCGCGCAAGATACTGGGTCTGCCGACGTATCAGGACAGGGACGCCCTTGCAGCGTATTACTTCGACGTCCTGATTCAGGGGGCAGGCGAGGCCCACCTCTTTTTTATAGAGAATGACAGGAAAGAGAGATCACGCTTTGTCGAAAGACTGCTCTGGGAAAGACAGAAGATGGACAGAACAACCGATACGAAAAACTACCTGAAATCCGTGCAGTATAAAATCAGACTCAAAAACAGTCTGCCCCCGGATATCCCGAAGACCAACAGCATTGTCAGGTTCCTGCGGGAATTTCCCTACAGCGCCTCAGCTTTGGATACCTATCTGCGGTGTCAGCTCCGCTTTTACTATGCCTATGTCCTGAGGGTTGATAAAAAGGAGGAGATATCAGGAGACATAGAAAGGGTGGACATAGGCAAATTTGTCCATCACGTCCTCTCACAATACTTTTCAAAAAGAAAAGGCCATGTTTTGAAAGAAAAGGACATGGACGTTGCAGAGTTGAGCCTCCTCATCAACAGACTTTTTGAGAAAGAATACGGGGCAGGGTCTGCCGGCGCTGTCTATCTTTTAAAGAAACAGATTAAAAGGCATTTGGGAGATTTATTTGAAAGGTATTTTATTCCCCTGATCAGGGCTGAAGCGGTAACTTTCCTCAACTGCGAAGAGGATATTCGTATTGTAAAAGATTCCTTCAACTTTAAGGGGCGTATTGATGCAATTATCAGGAGGGGAGAAAAGACGGTTATTGTTGACTACAAGACCGGCTCCAACCCCAACTACCTGAAAATCAATTTTGATAAACTGGACATTGAAAACAGGGAGACCTGGAGCGAGGCGATCGGAAGCATTCAACTCCCATTTTACCTTATGCTCTATGCAGGGTGGAGTGGTAAGGCCATAAGAGACCTCAACGGAATGTTTTTACTCCTCGGACGTTCACTGATAAACAGGGAAATAGAGCTTTTGCTTTTTGCGGAAGATGACGCAGAGGAAAAGTACGAATTGCTCAACCGCCTGATCTTCCGTATGCTGAAAGAAATTGTTGATCCTGAGGCGCTGTTCAGACCTGCGCTTGACAGAAAAAAGACCTGTCCGGACTGTAGTTATCAATATATCTGCGGAACGCAGTGGATAGTGAAATAACAGAGTCGCATTCAAACGCTTACTGCGTTGGCTTCGTCGTCAGCTCCTCAACATACCCAACAGTATGCCTGCGTCGCTTCCTCCTTGCCGCCTTGTTATCATTTTGAATGCAACTCTGTTTTACCCCATTTTTCAATCGCACTTTTTTCGCACATCCCCGATTTTTTACAAATGCCTTTTGCTGGTTACCCGAATATGGCGCAGATAGCCTTTCCCAACTTATTGTCTACAATAAAAGCCCCGTCATTATGTAATTCAACGATGACGTCTATTTTATTGATTAAAGGGCCCATGGATTTCATGCAACCCACGATCTGGATGACCTGAATGTTTTCCATATCATAAAGTCTGCCTATCTCAGTCAACTGCTCCTGGCTTCTGCCATATATCTCATCAATGATAAGGATGATTTTGTCCTTCAGGTTGAATAAGGCATTGATATCATCAACAATCCTGACGTCCTTTTTCAGGTTTGTGATATATTTAAGATATTTTTCGTAACTTTCAGGTCGTAATTTCCCCTCGAAATCCACGGGATTACCGCTGTAGTAAACATT
>PGYF01000062.1 GCA_002839535.1 Nitrospira bacterium HGW-Nitrospira-1 | reverse complement strand
GACTTTAAAAGAGGTAAAAAAGTAGAATTGGTTGGAGTAGATTTTACATGAGGCAACGAATATTCATTTCGTATAGTTTTTTAAATGAGGCAACAGGCATGATGAGCCTTTGGGGCATCGAAGGCTACCTTCATCGACGGAACCTAACCGTGGAAGATGCCGCTCTTCTTTGCAGTCAAGGATGAGGCAGTTAAATGGAGTTTATACTCAAACTTTTAACAATAAGGAATTTACACAAAATGCTTGACGCTACCTCCAAGTTTATACAGCCAACTTGAGTATTTTGATGTATTTTATATTATACTTATGGTATGGCAAAGGTGAGAATCCTTATTTTTTCTTTGGATAATCTCATAACCTTCGGATAAAAACTCGTAGGGGGGGCTCGCATGAAAAAGTTTTTAGTAAGTTTGACAGTGGTTTTCTTTGTATTTGCAATTGCTACAGCAGCAATTGCACAAGAGAAAAATGCTCCAGCAATGCCGGCAGAGAAGAAGGCTGAGCTAAAGAAAGCAAAACCTGCAAAACCTGCAGCGATTACAACGCCCTCAGACGTAAAAGGAAAGCTGATGGTTTACACATCCATGAAGAAACCCTTGATGGACAAGCTAAAAGATGCATTTACGAAAAAATATCCAAATATTTCTTTAAACTACTATTCTGCAGGTGCGGGAAAACTCAAAGCCAGGGTAAATGTTGAGCGCGAGGCAGGGAATATAGGTGCCGATGTTTTGTGGACAAGCGAGGTAACTGGCTTCTTTAATCTAAAACAAAAGGGTCTGCTCCAAAAATACGCGTCTCCGGAGGCCTCTGCCCTGAATACCACCATAGATGGTTCTGACGCATACTTTACGCCTGCGCGCCTTGCTACACTCGGGATTGCTTATAACACAAAGGAAGTCAAAATTCCCCCTAAATCATGGAATGATCTGCTTGATAGCCGCTTCAGTGGAAGCTTCGGAATCGCAAACCCTGCTTTCTCCGGCACCGCAATGATAAGCGTTGCTATGCTGGCCAACACCTTTGGTTGGGATTACTTTGAAAAATTGAAAGGAAATAACGCAAAAATTGGAAAGGGCTCTACCGAGGTGGTTAAGGATACAGCATCAGGGAAGTTGCAAGTTTCAATTGGTGTTGATCAGATAGTAGTAGATGAAATCAGGAAAGGCGCTCCGATTGGTTTTGTGTATCCGAAAGAGGTTTTGGTAATCCCGAGCCCTGTAGCAATCTTTAAAGGGGCTGCCAACTTAGATGCTGCCAAGTTATTCGTTGATTTCGTGCTCTCAAAGGAAGGGCAGTCTATTATTGTATCATCAGGCACACTTCCTGTCCGGAACGATGTCCCTATTCCAGTAGAGTTGGCGGCATTAGGGTTGCCTGCCCCTAAAGACGCGACAAAAAGGGCTATGAAAATTAATTTCGCAAAAACACTGGCCGAGAAAAAGTTGATTATTGAAAAATTTAATTCGATAATGCATCTCCGATTTTGATAATGCGTACCCAATCCTGGGATGTTCTGATGACAAAAACGTGACAATGTCAAGATTCCTGCCTCCCTGCTCATTTTTTACCAGGAGACAATTGTGAAATTTTTGTTCAGCTTTTTAAATAAGGCAATGCTTTAATTTCATTTGGATTTTCGATGAGGTAATTTGCAAAGTTGACAATAGTATGAAGCTTATATATTATTTTAACATTATGACATTATAATTATAAATGAACATGGAGGGAAAGAATGTTAAAACTAAGCATTACTAAAAGGTTTTTTGCGGGTGGATTAGTAATGATCACTGCATTTGTTGTTGCGATTGGTATTGCCTTAATAGCAACTATAAATGTTAATAATGCCTTTCAGACTTTTGTTCAAAAAGATCTGGCTCTCCTTAACAATCTTCAAAGAATGTACACCTCCGGAATCCAGGGTGGAGCCGCTACAAGACATATTATCCTGGTGCCTGAGGCGCAGACAACTGTAGAGACATACAAAGAGACAGTCAATGAATTTACACAGGCTAACGAAGCCGCAATAAAAGTTGCGCCGCCGGCTATGGCGAAAGAGCTGCAAGCGCTTTTATCCGACTTGAACGAATTAGATAAAGTAAGGCTGGCGGCACAGGGTTTTTCTGTTAAAGGACAAAAAAACGACGCAATTGAGACCTTGGAAGATGAAACGCCGCTATGGGTTAATCTCAGGGATAAGATAGCTGACATGATAAATAGTCAGAGCGCGAAGACCGCTGCAACCCAACAGCAGTTGAAGGCTTTCACTCATAAGAGGATACAGACAACTGTAATTATTGCTGTAGTTGCGCTTGTGTTGTCGGGAGGATTGCTCTTTTTCCTTATTGTGCAGCATATAAAGAATCCTCTCCAGGACTTGACAATGGTAGCAAAGGCTATAGGCAGGGGTGATTTGAGTAAAAAGGTTGCGTGGACGCGAAGCGATGAGATGGGCGAACTTGGAGAAACTATTAACAATACTATCGAGCGGCTGAAAAAGCTTGTTCAGAGTGATGAAGAGAGGGCTAAGGCGCAGGAGAATATCATCAATTTTTTGAACCTGTTAAGCTCTGCTTCCGAAGGAGACCTTACTGTAAAGGCTGAGGTCACATCGGATGTGTTTGGTTCTGTAGGAGACGCCTTTAATCTCATGCTGGAGGGGCTCACAGAGCTTGTCGAAAAGGTCAGGGTTACGTCTGAGAAAGTCAGCTCGGAAAGTAAAAATATCCTAAGTGTTTTGCAAAAGATCGAGGGAGGATCTGAGGCGCAGAGCCTTGAAGTAAAGCGTGCGAGGGAAGCAGTCGAGACTGCTACAGATTCAGCAACTGATATCACCCGGAAGGCAAGTCAGGCACAGAATATCTCCGATGCAGTTGTTCGGGCAGTAGAAAAAGGAAATCATCTGGTGCTTGAGTCTACAGAGGGCATGCAGTTTATAAGGGCCACTGTTCAGTCTATCAACAAGAGAATGAAATACCTTTCTGAAAGATTGCTGGAAATAGGCACTGTTTCACAGCTGATTACGGATGTGTCAAGCAAGACCGACCTTCTCGCTATCAACGCCGCTATTGAGGCAGCGAAAGCAGGCGAGCATGGCAAGGGTTTTGTTGTTATTGCTGAAGAGATCAGAAATCTTGCTGAAAAAGCGTCAAAATCCACGAAACAGATAGGAGAGATCATCAGCGCTATTCAGGTAGAATCCACCGGAGTAACAAAATATCTTGAGGAAGAGACGAATTATGTTGAGATTGAGACTAAACTTTCAGCAGACACAACAACTGCCTTCAGGGAGATTGATTCTTCCATCAAAGATACGGTTTTAGTTATCTCGGAGATTCACGCCTCAGCAGATACCCAGAGAGAACTTACAGCCAGGGTTGTGAGTTCCATGGAAGAGGTTCAGCGGATAACAAGGGAAATGTTGAATCTTGTGAAAGATGTTTCAACGATCTCGGGTTCTCTCTCAGACACATCAAATTCTCTTATTTCTTCTGTGGAACGATTCAAATTGTCTGAAACAGAAAAATTGACGGCGTAGGCAATTGGTTGTCCGCTATTGACACCCGAGGTCTTACATCCTGATTTGCCGTTGATTCAAAACGCCGACCTGAACAACAGGATTGTCCTTGTCAGGTTCGATCACAACGTTGTAAAGAACGGCGAAATACGCGACCCGTACCGGATTGATCGCACCATACGCACGCTTTTTTATATCGTTGAACGGGGCGGCAGGCCGATTATGATGACGCATGTCGGCAGACCAAGATCCAAAGAAACAGGGAAGATACTTTTAAGGCCGGAAGAGGCGGTCGAACCGATTGCCCGGTATATTGAGCAGAAACTTCACATGAAAATCCATATCCCTTCATTCCCTTTTGAGCCTGAAAAAGGCATCGCAGGGATTGATACCTCGATTAATCTTGCGATCAGAAAGCTCAGGGAGAGGAAGATAGGCGGGATATATCTGCCGAATACTCGATGGTTTCAGGGGGAGGAAGGCCAGGGCAAGATCAGGGCGAATTTCGCTTTGCAGCTTGCAGGCCTGGCTGACATTTATATCAATGATGCCTTTGGTTCATGGCAGGCCCATGTATCGACCTATGATATCACCAGACACCTTCCCTCCTTTGCAGGTTTTCTGATGCAGCAGGAGATTATGAACCTCAGCAGGGCGCTTAACCCTGAAAGGCCGTTTCTTGCGGTGGTTGCAGGGGCAAAGTATGACACGAAGATAAGGCCCTTATATGCGATATATGAAAAGGTAGATCGCCTTATTCTCGGCGGGGTGATCTACAACGCCTTTCTCTGCGCGAAATATGACGTCAGGATAAAAGGGGTTTCTGATAATGATGTAAAACTGGCAAAAGAACTTGTTGCGAAGGACAGGCTGGATAACAAGATCGTGGAACTCCCGTATATTGTTGAATCCGATCGCCTCGAAGGGCGTATCGAGGGCGGATACAGGACTATTTCGACCCGGGATTTCAGCCCCGGCAAGGCATATAACTATATTCTTGATATTGACCCGAAGTCATTTGAAGACGAACAGGTGAAAAATGCTATCGGAACTGCAAAAACAATATTCGTGAACGCGGTTATGGGGTATACCCCGCATTTTACAGCAGGCTCTCAGGCGCTCGACCATACAATCGACCGCAACAGCACAGCCATGAAGATGTACGGCGGCGGCGACACGCTCCAGGAATTCAAAAGCCTCTGCCCGGGGCTCTATCTTTCGGTGATGGACAATGCCAATTATTATTTCTTTACCGGCGGCGGCACAGTGCTCACAGCGATTGAGCAGGGCAGCCCCTATGGACTAAAGCCGGTACAGGCGCTTATGGGGAAAGGAAGCGCGTAGGTCTTATCAGCCGCTTTGAATCCGCAAAATTGACCCCTCCCTGCATTCCATATAAAATACCCCCTATGCTGAAGATCGGTTCATTGACGCTCAATTACCCTTTTATCCTTGCTCCCATGGCAGGTATTACTGACCTGCCGTTCCGGATGATCTGCCGCAGATACGGCTGTGAACTCGCCTTTATCGAGATGATCAGCGCCAAGGCCCTTGTCTATAAAAACAGGAAGACAGAGAAGATGATTGCGACGCGGCCTGAGGACAGGCCATTGGGCATACAACTCATTGGTGCGGACCTTGAGTTCATCCTCAAGGCCCTTGATATTATCAGGAAATATGAGTACGAAATCATAGATTTTAACGCGGCCTGCCCTGTGACAAAGGTGACGTCCAAGGGCGAGGGAGCGGGCATGATGAAAGAGCCCCGCAAACTCGGACAACTGTTAAAGGCGATCGTTGCTCATACTGATACGCCGGTGACCGTAAAGATTCGGGCTGGATGGGATGAAAAGTCAGTCAATGCCAGGGAGTCGGCGCTTTACGCGCAGGATGCAGGAATTCAGGGTCTGTTCATCCATGGCAGGACAAGGGCGCAGGGATACAGCGGAAGTGTGGACTATGATGTTATCAGGGAGGTGAAGGAGGCGCTCAATATCCCTGTTGTCGGCAGCGGCGATGTTTTTTCACCCTTGCATGCAAAGAAGATGTTTGACGAGACAGGATGCGACTGCGTTGCCATCGCACGGGGTGCGCTCGGAAACCCCTGGATATTCAGAGAGACGGCTGAATTTCTGAAGACCGGCAAAGTCCCGCAGAGGCCGCACATACATGAAGTGGCTGACATTATGGCAGCGCACCTGAGGTCAATTGTCGATTATCACGGCCCTGTGGCGGCGCCGGTGGTGTTCCGGAAGCTGTTCGTCTGGTACACCAAAGGGTTCCGTGATGTAAAGCCTTTGAAGGACAGGGCCTTCAGGGCAGAAACCGAAGAGGAGATGCTGGAGCTGATCGCAGAATTCCGCGGGAATGAACGCCATTGCCAAACCGCTATGTCTGTTAGCGGCAATGATCTCCTGGAAATGTAGTTTTCTTTATTTTTGGCAGTACATTTTATGTCATACCAAAATAGAAATGTCCGCTTTTAAGAATGTTAGACCGCCTCTTTTTAGAAGGAGGCAGGATGGCAGGAAAGGACATTGTGAAGAAC
>PGYF01000061.1 GCA_002839535.1 Nitrospira bacterium HGW-Nitrospira-1 | reverse complement strand
TCAGAGGGCATGCTTGATGCGGGGGTCAAGCCGGAGAATGACAGAATAAATTTGTTTTGACTTTTGACGCCCTGTGCTCTTGGCACAGGGTTCTTTAAAGCCTATGAGATTGCCTGCCTGGATACAGACCGGAAACCGCACAAATAGCCATGACACAAAGCATTTACTGAGGCGGCATAAGTTGCGCACAGTATGTGAAGAGGCGCGTTGTCCCAACATGGGTGAATGTTTTCGAAGGCCTGCCGCGGCCTTTATGATTCTGGGAGCAAGCTGTACGAGAAACTGCGGTTTTTGTTCTGTTGGGTCTTTCATGCCCGATAAAATAGACGAAAATGAACCGGAGAATGTTGCAGAGGCAGCAAAAGAGATGAAGCTTAAATATATAGTTGTTACCTCTGTAACAAGGGACGATCTTGAAGATGGCGGCGCCGGCCAGTTTGTAAAGACTATTGGCGCTATAAGGAGAAGGATGCCTCACACGAAAATAGAGGTTCTCACTCCGGATTTTCAGGGTGATATCAACTCCCTTAAGGCAGTTTTGGACGCCGGACCGGATGTATTCAATCATAACGTAGAAACTGTTCCGCGGCTTTATCCGGTTGTCAGGCCGGATGCGGATTATGACAGGTCTTTATTCGTGTTGAAACAGTCAAAGAAACTATCGCCTGATATCCTTACAAAATCAGGTTTTATGCTTGGTCTCGGTGAGACATATGATGAGGTTATGTCTGTCCTGAAAGATTTGCGAAAAGTTGATTGCGATTTTGTTACAATAGGTCAGTATCTCAGACCCACAAAGAAGAACCTTCCTGTGGTAAAATACATTCTCCCTGAGGTATTTGAAGATCTCGGGAGAAAAGCCCTTGACATGGGATTTAAATGTGCGGCTTCAGGGCCGCTTGTAAGAAGCTCTATGAATGCAGAGGAGATGTACGAACATGTTTGAATTTTGCAGGTTGATGATAAAAGAGGGCGGCGTGAGGGCGCTAAGCAGATGATTAACATTGGTATTATTGGTTTCGGCACGGTAGGGACGGGCACGGCAAGCATACTCATTCAAAACAGAAAACTTCTAAAAGACAGAACAGGCATTGATATAAACCTTAAGAAAATTGCAGACCTTGATATTAAAAGAGACAGGGGTATTAAACTCCCCAAAGGAGTCCTGACAATTAATGCAGACTCCCTGATTGCAGATCCGGATATACATATCATCGTCGAACTCATCGGCGGCACAACCGTAGCAAAAGAGATAATCCTTAAGGCGATAAAAAATGGGAAGCATGTGGTGACTGCAAATAAGGCATTGCTTGCAACACATGGCAAGGAGATATTCAAGGCTGCCGAGAAAGCAAATGTGAAAGTGGGTTTTGAGGCCTCTGTTGCCGGCGGTATTCCGATAATCAAGATTATCAGCGAAGGGCTGGTTGCAAACAGGATAAAGTCAATATACGGCATAATCAACGGAACGACAAATTATATTCTCTCAAAGATGTCGGACGAAAATGCCGGGTTTTCTGAAGTCTTGAAAGAGGCCCAGAAGCTGGGATACGCTGAGGCGGATCCAACCTATGACATTGAGGGCATAGATTCAGCCCATAAACTCTCCATACTTGCGTCCATTGCGTATGGAACCCGGTTCAGCCTGAAAGACGTGTACTGTGAGGGAATTTCCTCTATATCCTCGATGGATATTGAGTTTGCACGCGAACTTGGGTATAAGCTGAAACTGCTTGCCATTGCAAAGGAAACGAACGGAAAGATTGAACTGAGGGTACATCCCACCATGGTTCCTGAGGAATTTCTCCTATCAAAAGTCGATGGAGTCTTTAACGCTGTTTATGTTGAAGGCGACGCTGTAGGTCCCACGCTTTATTACGGCCGGGGCGCTGGAGATATGCCCACAGGCAGCGCTGTTGTGAGTGATATCGTTGAAATTTCATATAATATTGTCAATAAAACTATCGGGGGAAAACCTCTTTTTCAGCCATCAGAAAAGGAGAAGAACCTCTTGAAGATGGATGATGTGATATCTATGTACTTCTTCAGGTTTTCAGCGATTGATAAACCAGGTGTTCTTTCCAGGATTTCCGGCATACTCGGGAAATACAATATAAGTATCGCCTCTGTTATACAGAAAGACAGGAGAGAAGGAAAGGCTGTTTCTTTAGTGGTTCTTACCCACCGTGCAAGAGAAAAAGATGTTCTATCAGCTGTTAAGGAGATCAACAGGCTGCCGATTGTTGCGGCTAAAACAGTTTTTATCCGGGTTGAGGGGAAAGAGTTGATTTAAGGTTTTTTCATGTCGGATATTTCCGGTGTCAAATGACTCTAACTGACGATCAGTTATTACGATATAGCAGGCATATCATTCTCTCTGAAGTCGGCGAAAAAGGACAGGCCAAAATAGCCGGCGCAAAGGTCATTATTATTGGCGCAGGGGGGCTTGGCTGCTCTGTCGGATATTATCTCACCGCTGCCGGCGTCGGCGCTATAACGCTGATAGACAATGACACTGTCGAACTGAGTAATCTCCAGAGACAGATCGCCCACAGCATACATACGATCGGAATGCCGAAGGTATTCTCGGCGCAAAAAACTTTCAATGCATTGAATCCTGACGTCAATATTGTCCCGTTAAAAACAAGAATTTCAAAGGACAACATAATAGATTTGATCAGGGACTACGATATTGTTATTGACGGAAGCGATAATTTCCCAACAAGATATCTTGTAAATGACGCCTGTGTCATGACCGGTAAGCCTTTGGTAAGCGGCGCTGTTTTGGGATTTGAAGGACAGGTCACCACAATAATTCCTGGCGCCGGGCCGTGCTATAGATGTCTCTTTGAAGGGCCTCCACCTCCCGGCCTTGTACCTTCATCTCAGGAAACAGGGGTTCTGGGGGCGCTTCCAGGGGTTATCGGCAGCTTGCAGGCAATGGAAGTATTAAAGCTGATACTCGGCAAGGGTGAGGCGCTGAAGGGAGAGCTTCTGATTTATAATGCGCTGAATACAGCGTTTCGAAAAGTTAAATTTCCCAAAGACCCTTCGTGTCCTGTCTGCGGAGAAAATCCGAGCATTACAGAACTGATTGATTACAAATGAAGGCTATTGCGCCTGAAATGATTAATGAACTGTCCGGGCTTTGCGGAATTCTCCCTGAGTACTGGGACATTTTCGGCAAACTGCATACTGCTTCCCTTGATACAAAAATGGCGATGCTCAGGGCAATGAAAATACCCGTTGCATCGGATAATGATATTGCGCAGGCAATTGCAAAACAAAAGGCCAGGCCATGGGAAAGTTTTGTCGAGCCGGTATTTGTCAGGTCAGTTAATGATCAACCTCTGAAAATCCCTGTTTATATTCCCGTTGTAAGCGGACAAGAAAAGAATCTTGAAATAAAATGGATTATTGAGGATGAAACAGGAAAGACCCATGAGCTTAAGGTTTTCGGAGATGAAATGCATATCATCGAGGAAAGAACGATAGATAACATAAGATATTTAAAGGTTCTTCTTTCGGATGAACTGCGTAGAAATACCGGCTATTATACAGCTGACATAGAATGCAAACTTGCCAGCAGTACATTTCCTGACGGGGTCGAAGCACTACGAAAAAAAACAAGACTTATTGTCACTCCAGATACCTGTTATCTTCCTCAGGAGTTACAGCAGAACCGGATGTGGGGGCTTTCTGCCAACCTGTATTCTGTGCATTCAAAAAGTTCCTGGGGAATAGGGGATTTTAAAGACCTGCGGTCAGTTGTCGATATGACGGCAGGCCTGAAAGCTGATTTTGTTGGGGTAAACCCGCTGCATGCCATCCCTAATATGTATCCGTATGGTATAAGTCCCTATTCTCCGATAACCAGACTCTACAAAAATTTTATCTATCTGGATATTGAAGACATCCCGGAAGTAATAGAGTCCGATGAAATCCGGGCAGTCATTCAGATGAAGTCTTTCAAAAGAAAAATAGAGGAACTGAAGATGCTTGGCCGCATTGACTACGCAAAGGCAAGCCAACTCAAAGAGCAGATACTTAGACATGCCTTTGATTTCTTTTATGAAAGACATTATAAAAAGAATACCGATAGAGATAATCATTTCAGGGAATTCCTCTCTGCTGAAGGGCGATCTATAGAGTGTTTTGCAGTCTTTCTTGCTCTTTGGGACTTTTTCAGGAAGACAAAGAATATGCAGGCATGGCACGAATGGCCTGAGGAATATCATGATCCTTACGGAGATACGGTCAATGCATTCAAGAAAGAGCACGAAAAAGAAGCGCTGTATTATATGTATCTTCAATGGCTTATAGATTCGCAGCTTATGAAAATATCACGTCATTGCAGGGAAGTCGGCATGAAGATCGGTCTTTATCACGATTTGGCTGTTGGAGCCATTTCCAACGGAAGTGATGTATGGGGCTATCAGAAAATAATCGGCGATGCAGACGTCGGGGCGCCTCCTGATGATTTCAATCCCAACGGGCAAAACTGGGGATTTCCTCCCATGATCCCGGATAACCTGAAAGAGAACGGCTATGAATTATTTATCGAAACTGTCAGAAAAAACATGAAATACGGCGGCGCCCTGAGAATAGACCATGCCCTTGGTTTGTTCAGGCTCTTCTGGATACCGGCCGGTATGTCTCCGGCGGATGGAGCTTATCTTTTGCAGCCTGCTGAGGATTTCCTCAGGATCATAGCGCTCGAAAGCGAAAGGAACAAGACGATAGTCATAGCCGAAGACCTTGGGACAATAGATGATACATTCAGGCAGATGCTGCAGTCTTTTCATATGCTTTCTTACCGGCTGTTTTATTTTGAGAGAAATTACCCTGATCCGTCCTTTAAATATCCTGATCAATATCCATCTATGGCCCTTTGCGCGATAACTACCCATGATCTCCCAACGATTTACGGCTACTGGGCCGGCCGTGATATTGAAGTAAAAAAACAGACAGGCATCTATCGGGATGAAGAAGCCTGGAGGAATGATGTTATTGCGAGGGAGAGAGATAAAGGGCTCATTCTGTCTGCACTGAAGGCGCAAGGAATTATCCCTGCTGATTTTCCTGAGGCCCCACAGATGATACCTCATATGACACATGAACTTTGTATTGCCATATACCGGTATCTTGCTCAATCTCCCTGCAAACTTTTACTGGTAAGTCTGGACGATATACTTGGGACGCTGGACCAGCAGAACATGCCTGGGACTGTTGATTCGCATCCAAACTGGATGCGGAAAACCCCTGTATCCATTGAAGATATGGTCCATGATAAAAGCTTCTCCGACCTTTTAGCTCTGTTTGATGGAAAAAGGACTCAGAAATAATGCTCGTTTTTAATAATTACCAGGGAGGTAAAAATGGCGCATCCAAAGGTTCTTGCTTTTGTGCTTGCAGGAGGAAAAGGTGAAAGACTTTTCCCTCTTACATCTTTCAGATCAAAACCGTCTGTTCCTTTTGGCGGACAATACAGGATTGTTGATTTTGTCCTGAGCAATCTCGTTAATTCACATATCTATTCGATCTATCTTCTCGTCCAATACAAATCCCAGTCACTGATTGATCATGTAAGAAAAAACTGGGCGCTCTCTTCGGTAATCAAGGATCATTTTGTTACGGTTGTTCCCCCTCAGATGCGTATGGGGCCTGAATGGTTTCAGGGCACAGCTGACGCTGTCTTTCAGAATATCAGTGTAATGCGGGAACTGAACCCTGAACTGGTAATTGTCTTTGGGGCGGATCATGTATATCGAATGAATGTCCGTCAGATGATTGATTTTCATCTTGAAAAGAATGCTCTTGTGACTGTTGCGGCAAGACCGGTTCCTATTGAGCAGGCGTCGGCTTTTGGCGTCATAGTCACGGACAGTGAAAAAAGGATCATCGGTTTTCAGGAAAAACCGAAGAACCCGACGCCCATGCCGGACGACCCCGGACGCGCTTATGTATCCATGGGGAATTATATTTTTAATAAAGATGTGATGATAGAATCTCTGGCAAAGGCCCAGAGGAAAAAACAGCATGATTTCGGGGCGCATGTCATTCCGAGCCTGGTTGAGAGTGAGAAAGTATTTGCGTATGATTTTGCAACGAATACAATCCCGGGTACGAGTCCCCGGGAAGAAAAG
>PGYF01000060.1 GCA_002839535.1 Nitrospira bacterium HGW-Nitrospira-1 | reverse complement strand
CTGACTTGATCAGGGGGTGCGGGGCAGGCTCCGAATCCAGATTTATATATTGTTGTCATTGTCCGGCTTGACCGGACAATCCAGGATAGGGTATGGATTGCCCGATCAAGCATGCCCTCTGACTTGATCAGGGGGTCGGGGAATGACGCTGTTGCTGATTTATGTCGCTATATATAATACAGTATGCACATCCGGCTTTCCGATAAGCTGCTTCTATTTTTTGGGTTTTGCCTTCAGTTCATTATGTTTTTTGATCACGAACTCTGTCAGGTTGATTCCTTTTTTTGCGTAGAGAATCTGTCCTTCGCCGCCTTCCAGTATGATGGTATATTCCTCTTCGCTGCCTATCTTCCCGATTATCTCGCGTAACTCCTTAATAATATCATTGGTGATGTCCCCTTCTTTCTTTTTCACCTCATTTTGTGAATCAGCCACGAGCTGCTGATAGTCGCGAATCATCTTTCCCAATTCCTCTTCCTTTGATTTTCTTGCATCGGAGGACAGTACTGAAGACTGCTTGTCAAGGTCATTTTTCACCTTCTCAATCATTTTCCCCTTTTCATCAAGGGAAGACTGTTTTGTCTTGATCAGGGATTCGAGGTCTGTCTTTGCCTTTTTGCCGGCGTCCGATTCGTTTAATGCCTTCAAAATATCTACGGATCCGATCTTGACGTTTTCAGCGTAGGCCTGCCTGCCTATCAATAAGGTGAGGATGGCTAAGAGTAATGATAATTTTTTCATGCTTTTTTCTCCTTGCAATTTTTAGTATTAAAAAAATGTTCCGAAGGCAAACTCAAATTTACTCGAACCTTCGCCGATTTCTTTGTTTATATTATAACCCCATTCCAGACGTATAGGGCCAATAGGAGATATCCATCGAAATCCCAATCCTGAAGTATAACGCAGGCTTCCAAAATTATGGAAGTCTTCGTAGGCGTTGCCTGCGTCAAAGAATACAACCCCCTTCACTTTCATATCAGGGAGAAGAGGAAAGATATATTCGGCATTAAAGACAAGTTCCTCGCTGCCTCCTATCGGCTCTCCGGTGACCGGGTCTTTGGGCCCTGCCTTTCCGAAGTCCAATCCTCTCACGGTATAGAGACCGCCAACATAGAATCTTTCATACAGCGGCAGTGTTTTGTTGAAAATGCCTTTTGCATATCCAAAGCGTCCCCTGAACATAAACGCGGTCTCACCCAGAGGAAAATACCATGTTGAATCGAGGACGCCTTTTATAAAGGCATTGCTCCCGCCAAGTCCTGCGAACGTAACGACAGCTGAATTTCTGGAGCCTTTTGAGGGATCCAAATAATTGTCCCTGCTGTCCCTGACAAGCGAAGGGGTGATACTGCTGGTTGTCTTCGTCCCTGCCTGGTCTTTTATTATTGCTGAAGCTGCTGCATCAACATTATGAATTGTCGCCTTCTCATAATTATATGAAACGTCAGTTCTCCAATACTCAGCAAGACTTTTCCCCAGCCCCAGATAAAATCCCGTAGCTTTTTTGTCGTATTCAATATATTCACGGGTAGTCTGGTAAATACCTGTAGAGAAAGCGTAAGGCGTATCCAGAAAATACGGATCTCTGAAGGAAAGCTCATAGAAAGAGCTTTTTGTTCCCAGTTCGCCTTTTACCTTTATGTACTGGCCTTTCCCGAAAAGGTTGCCCTGCGTGAGATCAACGGTTGCGATGAATTTATCTACGGAACTGTACCCGCCTCCTACGCTCAGAAAGCCCGTTGGTCTTTCCTTGACCTTGACGTCAAGATCAACAGCCTTTTCTTCATATTTTGGCTTCGGGACCATTTCGACCGTATCAAAGAAATTGAGATTGTTTATCCGTTCATAGCTTCTTTTCAGTTTTAAACTGTCGAAGGTGTCTCCTTCCGCAAGCCTGATCTCCCTCCTGATCACCTTGTCCCTGGTCTTTGTATTGCCGGATATTTCTATCCTGCCTATCCGGTATTTATCACCTTCGTCAATATTTAGTGTAACAGCAACTGTTTTATTGCTGTCATCGGGTGAAAGATCAGGCACGACTGAAACAAGCGCATAACCGTTTTCAGAGTAAAGGCCTGAGATAGAGCTCATGTCTTTTTCGAGGAGACTTTTTCTAAATATAACGTTCGGCGCCAGTTGTATTCTCTTCTGTATGGCAGCATTGTCATAGGCCTTATTCCCTGCAAAATTGATTGAGGATATCTTGTACTGGATGCCTTCGGATATGCGGATTTTTATCGTCATGCCCTTTTTCTGCCTGTCTACGATTATCTCGGGTTCAGCAGTGATTACCTTGATATATCCATTGTCGAAATAGAGATGCTTGATTTTTTCCAGATCGTTTGCCATCTGGTCTTTCTTGTAATATCCTGAAGACGTTACAAAAGAAAAGAGCTGCCATTCCTTCGTGTCCATTACCTTCTTTATCTTTTTTGAAGAAATGCCCTTATTGCCTTCAAACAGGATATTTTTGAGCTTTACCTTTGTCCCTTCGTCTATCTGGTAGGTAAGGCTGACTTCATCCTCGGAGATCTTCTTTACGACCGGCACAATATTCGAAAGCCAGTAACCCTCTTCCTCGTAAATTTTGCCGATGATTGCTGCATTATCCTGGATTAAAACAGTATCCGCGATTGAACCTGGGGTTATGGTGAGTTTTTCTTTCAGTTTTACATTATCCAGTGCTTTATTCCCCTGGAATTCAACCCTGATGATCGTCGGTTTTTCCTTGATGATATAGAAAAGTCTTACTCCGCCCTCAAAAGGTTCGACCTCAACCTTTATATCATCGAAATATCCTATTTTGAAGATGGTTGAAATATCTTCATTGGTCTTTTCCTGTGAAATGGGTTCCCCGATTTTATTGGAGAGCTTTGCCTTAACTGCCCCTTCTTCGATACGCTTGAGGCCTTTGATTTCAATTGAATTGACAACCGGCAGTTCCTGCGCGCAAAGAACGCTGTATGACGCCAGGACCAGGAAAATAGCCAGCAGTGATATTTTTCGCATTTTATCCTCCGGGTATATTCACGTAAATTTATATTAAAAAATGAACCAAAACTCGCTAAGTATAGCACTTGCAGAGGGGTAATTGTAAACAGGAAAACGGTTTCTCTGATCTGCAACTGTTCAAGCAGCTTTCCGTAAAGGTGCGGTTAAATAAGTAATTATGATTTGTTGATTAATTTTTTTTATTTGACCATTAGGCTATAGGTGTTTTAATCTTTGTAGCGCCTGCATTTCTTGCAAGTTTAGAATTACAAAAATCATTCATAAAAGGAGGATTCGATGAAGAAGCATAGTACGCCGTTGATTGACGAGTTGGAAAAGGGTCCCTGGCCGAGCTTTGTCACAGAGATGAAGAAGGCGGGGAAAAACAACGAGATGGCAAACGACGCGGTCGGACATCTCGAAAAGTGTTACAGCACAAAAATTGGTTACTGGAAGCATGGCGGTATCGTTGGAGTTCTGGGTTATGGAGGCGGAGTTATCGGAAGATACTCTGAGATTGGCGATGAATTCCCCGGGGTTGCGCATTTTCACACAGTGAGACTTAACCAGCCAAGCGCGTTCTTTTACACCAGCAAGGCGCTGAGAGAGATCTGCGACATATGGGATAAATACGGAAGCGGATTGACAAATATGCACGGTTCAACCGGCGACCTTGTGCTCCTGGGAACAAAGACTGCCGTGCTCGAGGATATTTTTGCAGAGTATTCTTCCCGTGGATGGGACCTCGGCAGTTCCGGTTCAGCGCTCAGGACGCCAAGTTGCTGTGTTGGCCCTGCCCGCTGTGAATGGGCAAACTATGACACCCTTGGTCTGAACTATGCGCTGACACAGGAATTCCAGGATGAGATGCACAGACCGTCATTCTCTTATAAATTTAAATTTAAGTTATCAGGCTGCGCCTGCGACTGTGTTGCATCACTGGCGCGTTCTGATATGTCCATTATCGGCACCTGGAAGGGCGTTATCAAGATCGATCAGGCTGAAGTCCAGAATTATGCCAAGAAGGGGATGGACATCAATGCTGAGATCGTCAATATGTGTCCGACCCAGTGCATAAGCTATAACGGCAAGGAAATGAAGATAGATAACGCTGAATGCAGCAGGTGTATGCACTGCATAGCAAAGATGACAAAGGCCCTCAGGCCAAGCGGTGAAAGGGGGGCAACCATCTGTATCGGAAGCAAGGCCCCGATCGTTGTCGGCTCCCTGCTCTCATGGGTTGTCGTTCCGTTTATCAAGCTGGAGCCGCCATATACAGAACTGAAAGAATTAATCAGAAAGATTTGGGACTGGTGGGATGAGAATGCAAAGCCGAGAGAGAGGATCGGTGAGGTCATCGAGATGAAAGGCATGAGGTCATTCCTCGAGGCTATCGGAGTACCGCCTATGCCTCAGCAAATCAAGGAACCGAGAAAAGATCCCTTCATGTTCTACACGGATGAGGACATTGCTTCATACAAGGCAAAGGAAGCCGAAGAAAAGAAGACCGGCAAATATAAATTCTAATAAATTATATAATTTAAGGAGGATAAAAAATGGCAGTACCACAGAGAAAAACAGATATAGGCCCACCCAATTTTGAACAGTTTCTGCCTCCGGTAATCAAGAAGAATTACGGGAAGTGGAAATATCATGAAGTTCTTACCCCCGGCGCCATGGTGCACGTTGCAGAGAGTGGAGACAAGCTCTGGACAGTAAGGGTTGCGTCTCCAAGGATTTTAGCAACAGACACAATCCGTGAGCACTGCGATATCGCAGAGAAGTACTGTGACGGTCACCTGCGTTATACAACAAGAAATAATGTCGAATTTCTCGTATCTGATGAAAAGAAGCTTGAGCCGATCAAGAAAGAGCTTGCAGCCCGCGGCTTCAAGATGGGCGGCATTGGCTATGGTATCAGCAATGTCGTACATACCCAGGGCTGGGTGCACTGTCACGGCGCAGCCACTGACGCATCGGGTATTGTAAAATCCATGATGGACGAACTCATGGAATACTTTGAGTCAAAGAGACTCCCCAACAAGCTCAGACTTGCGGTCGCCTGTTGTGTGAATATGTGCGGAGCTGTTCATTGCTCTGACATAGCTATTGTTGCGGTACATACAAAGATCCCTGACATTGCGCATGAAAATTTCAAGAACATGTGCGAGCTTCCTACGGTTATCGGCTCCTGTCCGACCCGCGCAATCAGCCCTGATCCTGCGCAGAAGAGCGTCAAGATCAATCCGGATAAATGTATGTATTGCGGTAACTGCTTCACCGTATGCCCGCCTATCAACATCAAGAACCCTGAGAGAGACGGTATTGCGATCGTTATCGGCGGTAAGGTCAGCAGCTTGCGGACTAACCCGAAATTCTCAAAGCTCGTTATCCCTTACATCTCCAATGAGCCGCCAAGATGGCCAAAGGTTGTTGCTGCAGTAAAACATATTGTTGACGTATACGCAGCGAATGCACGGAAGCATGAGAGGGTGGGCGAGTGGATCGAGAGGATCGGCTGGGAGCGGTTCTTCTCTCTTACCGGCATCGAATTCACAGTCCATTCCATCGATGACTTCACCTTCATGAGAGATACCTTGAGGACTTCGCCGGCATTTAAGTGGTAATAATAAGAAGGGGTTAGGGATTAGGGGTTAGGGGTTAGTATAAAATTTAATACTAATCCCAAATCCCCAACACCCAATCCCAAATAAAAAGGGGGTAGGGTATATGGAAACAGCTGAACTTCAGGACAAAATTTTTGCCTTCGTAGAGGCAGCAAAAGGCAAAAAGAAACTGAAAGAGAAGGACATCATCAACGGTATGAATGCTGAGACAGGCATTGATAAGGATGTAGTCAAAAAAGCCATGAGGGCAATGATTGATGTAGGAAGACTTATGTATTCCTATGGCGGCGGCGCCAGCTCTGTTGAGATCCCGAGCGAAGAGTATCTCAGGGAAAAAGGGCTTATAAAGTAATAAACATAAAGCATAGACGTCACTTCTTAACGTAAAAATGCACAGAGGGATTTGTCTCCTCTGTGCATTTTTACGTCTGTGATTAACCCAAAAAATGCAATTGAATTATGGGTCTTCGTGGATGTGAGTGGGTAAAAATATTAGAAAAAGGCTATTCTTAAGATGATTCAAATGGAACGTTTACACGGGATTTCGTCATTCC
>PGYF01000059.1 GCA_002839535.1 Nitrospira bacterium HGW-Nitrospira-1 | reverse complement strand
AGACTTTAAAAGAGGTAAAAAAGTAGAATTGGTTGGAGTAGATTTTACATGAGGCAACGAATATTCATTTCGTATAGTTTTTTAAATGAGGCAACAGGCCCCAAAAATGCAATACTGCGGGGACATGTGAAAAAAAACTTTATAATGCCGCAACCTGGCTGCTGATAATTTCAAAACGCCGGTTATTAAAATATCCGGTCATTTGAATCACAGATGTCTTACAAAGGTAGCGCGGATAAAGATTTTTTTCACACATCCCCGCAATTTTTTTTTACAACTGCATTTTTCGGGTCAAAGATAATCATCAACGGGAACGATTACACAATACTACTAAGGAGTTCATTAGTAACTTCGAATTTTCAAAAAGTATAACCTGTTTTTTTGTTCTGTTTTTATGATAACATTTCGTTAGTCACTGATTAAAACCATTGTGTTCTGAAATGCATAAAACTGAAATGATTAAAAAACGCATTACTGTTTTCATCCTGCTGATCGCATCCATGGCAGTTTTCTCTTCAGTGGTCTTCGGCGGGCAGAAAAAACAGGCGCTCGCTATTAAGGTCAACGGCGTCATCAACCCTGTGGCTTCTGAATTCATAAGCAAAAGCATCATCAAGGCAAATGCCATGCAGGCTTCGGCGCTTGTGATAGAACTCGATACCCCAGGAGGACTCGACGCCTCCATGCGGAATATCGTCAAGGACATCATAGGCAGTAATGTGCCTGTCATAGTATATGTATCACCGAGCGGCGCGCGTGCAGCCTCTGCCGGGGTCTTCATCACCCTTGCCGCTCATGTAGCGGCCATGGCGCCGGGGACGAATATCGGCGCAGCCCATCCTGTTTCGATGGGGGGAAAAATGGACAAGACCATGTCTGAGAAGGCGACAAATGACGCTGCAGCCTACATCAAATCCCTTGCGCAAAGGACCGGAAGGAATGCCGTGTGGGCAGAGAATGCTGTACGAAAAAGTGTCTCCGCAACCGAAACCGAGGCGCTGAAGGAACATATCGTAGACATCGTAAGCAAAGACCTCGATGCTTTATTAAAAGAGATAGACGGCCGAAAAGTAACCACCGCTGCCGGAGAAAAAACCCTGAAGACTGCTGACGCACCCATCACCCGCACAGAAATGGATATGCGTTATAAGATACTCAACTTCATCTCCGACCCGAGCGTTGCCTATATGCTGATGCTCCTCGGATTTTACGGGTTATTTTTCGAGTTTACGAATCCCGGCTCCATCTTTCCGGGGGTCACCGGCGCGATCTTTTTGATACTCGCCTTCTATTCTTTTCAAACACTTCCGGTAAACTACGCCGGCATCTTGCTTATTATATTAGCCATTGTCCTGTTCATTCTTGAAATCAAGATTATTTCGCACGGGGTGTTGACCATAGGAGGCATTATAGCCATGGTAATCGGTTCAATAATGCTCTTTGATTCATCGGCGCCTTTCCTGCGCATCTCGCTTTCGCTCATCCTCCCTGCTGTCATAGTTACCGCCCTGTTCTTTACCGCAACCTTCAGCCTCGCATACACGGCCTTACAAAGAAAACCGGCAACAGGGGTTGAGAGCCTTATAGAGACAGAGGGTAAGGCGGTCACAGATATAACGAAAGACGGCGGCATAGCCGCCCTGCACGGTGAGGTATGGTCTGCCTCGTCAGATGAAATTATAAAAAAGGGCGAAAGAATAGAAGTCATATCTCTATCCGGTCTGCAAATCAAGGTAAAGAAAAAGGAGGTAGTCTAATGTCAGCATTTCCATCATCATTAACAGGGTTCATAATCGTAGTTTTCGCGGTCGTGTATTTTTTGTCAGCCGCAATCAAGATTCTGAAGGAATATGAAAAAGGCGTTGTGTTCCGGCTCGGCAGGATAATTCCGGTGAAAGGCCCGGGATTGGTCATCATCTGGCCTATCATCGACAAGCTCGTCAGGGTCAGCCTGCGTACGGTCACCATGGATGTTCCCCCGCAGGACGTAATCACAAAGGACAACATTACGGTCAAGGTGAATGCTGTTATTTATTTCAGGCCTCTGGATCCGATCAAGGCGATAACTGAGGTCGAGGATTTCTACTACGCCACGTCACAGATTGCCCAGACCACGCTGAGGAGTATCCTCGGCCAGAGCCAGTTGGATGACCTCCTGTCAAAGCGTGACGAACTGAACGCAGAGCTCCAAAAGGTGATAGATTTCCAGACAGAGCCCTGGGGCGTAAAGGTTTCTACTGTTGAGGTCAAAAACGTTGACATTCCTGTGGAAATGCAGCGGGCCATCGCAAAACAGGCTGAAGCGGAAAGGGAGAGAAGGGCAAAGATAATCCATGCAGAGGGTGAATTCCAGGCGTCTCAGAAACTTGCAGATGCGGCAAAGATTATAGCAACAGAGAGCGGCGCATTACAACTGAGGTTTCTCCAGACCCTTACTGAGATCGCAACAGAGAAGAATTCCACGATAATATTTCCGGTGCCAATAGACCTGATCAAACCTTTTCTGGAAAAAGCGTCTGCAAAAGGTGAATCATAAAAGACCGGATTGACAGTAACAAAGGCAATCTTATATGGGTGAAGATTTTCTTCCTGATATGTTTTCTGGGTGGGATTTTCATCCTGTATAAAAGCGGCGCATTCCAATTCTTCATGGACAGGGAAAGGCTTCAGGGATTTCTTCACTCCCTGGGCCCCCTGTCCTTCATAGGTTTTATTCTTCTGCAGGCGCTGCAGGTTATAGCCGCGCCCGTCCCCGGCGAGGTCACCGGCCTGCTCGGCGGATTTTTGTACGGCCCTTTCCTGGGTTTGGTCCTCTCCACCTTGGGTCTGACCCTTGGTTCATGGATCGCCTTCTTCCTTGCAAAGACCTTCGGACGGCCCTTTGTGGATAAATTTGTAAGCAAGGCAACTCTTGATAAATATGACTATCTCCTGCATCACAAAGGGGCCTTTCTCGTTTTTCTCTTATTTCTCATCCCGGGATTTCCCAAGGACATCTTGTGCTATATCCTTGGGCTGGGGCATCTCAGCACAAAGGAATTTCTGGCCATCAGCACAGTTGGAAGATTTTTTGGAACTGTTCTGCTTACCTTTGGGGGATCTTTTTTGCGGCAGCATCAATACTACAGATTTTCTGTCCTGCTCGGTATTGCTATCGTTTTGGTATTCCTTGTCATGGTTTATAAAGAAAGGCTGGAAAGGGTATTCAGGATCTGGCATGTCAATTCGAGAAAAAAAACAAGAAGCAAGAAAAAAGATATTGAGTGACTGTTTATAAATTACCACCCCTATCCCCTCCTAAAATAGGAGGGGAGCTTGGAAATATGATGTTTTTATGACGCCCCTCCTTGGTTAAGGAGGGGATAGGGGTGGTTGGTAGTTTTTACCATCGTATCAGCGCGGATGCCCAGGTGAGTCCTCCGCCGAATGCCTCAAGGAGGATATACTCTCCTTCCCTGCACTTCCCTGATTGTACTGCTTCATCAATGGCGATCGGAATTGACGCAGACGAGGTATTGCCGTATTTTTCGATATTGATAAACACCTTTTCTGTTGACAGCCCAAGTCGTTTCGCGGTCGCCTGAATGATCCTGAGATTGGCCTGATGCGGGATAAGGAGCGAAAGCTGTGACGGGTCCAGACTGTTTTCTTCGAGCGTCCTGGATGCCAGCTCTTCGAGCGTCCTTACCGCAACCTTGAACGTCTCATTCCCCTTCATCTTCATGAAATGCAGCCTCTTGAGGATCGTCTCTTTTGAACAGGGGTATTTAGAACCGCCGCCCGGCAGAGATATTAAATCAGACAGGCTTCCGTCCGAATAGATATGTGTAGAATAAATACCGCATTTCTCTTTTGTGCCCTCCAGCAAAACAGCGCCTGCGCCGTCGCCAAAAAGCACGCAGGTTGTCCTGTCGCTCCAGTCCGTAAATTTGGAAAGGACCTCGGCGCCGACAAGCAAAATCTTTTTATGCGCTCCTGATTTGATCAGGCTGTTGGCGATATGCAACCCGTACAGAAATCCCGAACATGCCGCGTTAAGATCAAAGGCAGCAGCTTTTTTCGCCCCGAGCTTTTGCTGAAGAAAACATGCTGTTGACGGGAAAGGCATGTCTCCGGAAATAGTGGCCACGATTATAAGGTCAATGTCCCTGGCCTTTACATCAGCATTTTTCAATGCCTTAAGAGCTGCCTCACAGGCAAGGTCCGAGGTCGCCTGGTTTCCGTCAACGATCCTCCGCTCCCTTATGCCGGTCCTTTCGATTATCCACTCGTCCGAGGTATCGACAATCTGTTCAAGATCAGTGTTTGTGACAACATTTTCAGGCACATAGGAGCCTGTAGAGATAATTCTGGCTCTAAGCAACTCTATCCCTGCCTGTCATGAAGATCGTTTTCTATATCAACGGAGATGGCCTCATAGACTCTCTTTGCCGCATAGTCAGCCGCCACCCTCAATGCATTTTTGATGGCCTTTGTTGAAGACCTGCCATGACTGATTATGCTTGTGCCGTTGATCCCGAGCAGCGGCGCCCCGCCGTACTCGTCATAATCTGTTCTCTTTTTGAAGTTCTTGATAGCCGGTTTCATCATCAGATATCCGATTCTTCCGGTGGAAACACCCAATATCTCCCGCTTCAGCATCTTCAGGATTGTCTCGGCAAGCCCTTCGCTGATCTTCAGGGCGATATTCCCGATAAAACCGTCGCAGACAACCACATCGGCCTTGCCGCTGAAAATATCCTTGCCCTCGATATTACCGATAAAGTTTAATTTTGATTTCTTTATCAGCTTGAAGGCCTCCTTCGTAACCTCGTTGCCTTTGGTGTCTTCCTCTCCGATGCTGAGGAGCGCCACCTTTGGGTCAGGCCTCTCCAATACCAGTCTGCAGTAGGTGCTGCCCATCAGGGCGAACTGCAGCAGGTTCTGAGAATTGCAGTCAACAGTTGCGCCCACATCCAGCATGATAAACGTGTCCTTCAAGGTAGGCATAAGCGTAGCGATAGCCGGTCTGTTGACGACTTTCGCAGCGCCAAGCATCAGGAGGGATGCGGCCATGACAGCCCCTGAATGTCCGGCGCTGACAAAGGCATCCGCCTTCCCTGCTTTAACGAGGCCTATGCCAACCCGTATGGATGAATCTTTCTTTTTTCTGATTGCATCTATAGGAGATTCGTGCATCTGTACAACCTCAGAGGCATGCACGATAGAAATGCGGCTTGCAGGGTATCTTTTGTTCCTGAGTTCCTGCTGAATTAAAGATTTATCGCCGACAAGTATTACGTCTACATCCTCACATTCATTAACGGTTTCAACCGCTCCTTCAACATTTACAAACGGGGCGTGATCTCCACCCATAGCATCAAGGACAACCCTCATGATTATTTTTCGACTACTTCAAGCACCTTATTGCCGTTATATGAACCACAGCTGCTGCATGCCCTGTGCGGAAGTTTTAATTCCTTGCATTCAGGACACTGCCCAAGATTAGGCGACTGCCCTTTCCAGTTGGCCCTTCTTTTGTCTCTTCTTGACTTTGAATGTCTGCTTGTTGGATTTGCCACTTTAGAGCTCCTTTCATTTTTCCAGTAATTTTTTCAAGACCTCGAGTCTTGAATCAATCTTCTTTGTTTCACAACTGCATGTGCCTGTGTTGAGGTCTGTTCCGCACTGAGAACAGATGCCCTTGCAATTTTCATCGCATAAAGGCTTCATCTGGATGTTCAGTATGATCTGCTCCCTGATCAGATCCTTCAGATCAAGCTCCTCTCCCTTATAAAACTCCATGTCCATCTCATCGTCTGTTAATTCATGTCTGTCTGTTCCGATCTCTTCTAACGGGTGGTAAACAACATTTACCGGCGCATTTATAATACGTCTAAACATCTTCAGACATCTACTGCATTCAAGTTCCAGTTCGGCGTTCACGCTGCCCGTAACTATTATTTCGCCATAGACCTTTGTCAGCCTAAGGCAGGCCTTTACCGGAGAGACAAGGGGAACCTCTTCGGCCCCGAACTTCTCCTCAATGTCCAAATCAAGACTTTCATCCGGTATGTCTGTCAGGAGTATTTTCATTATTAAAAGACCATAAATAGAAATGCAAATTATAGTGATTTTTCCGGAAATAAGTCAACCCAATATCGAATTTTTGTTACGCCAATTTAGAAATGTCCGCTTTTTACCAATTTAGAAATGTCCGCTTTTCATTTTACCTAATCAGCCCCTTTTAATGAATTGCTTCCTAATT
>PGYF01000173.1 GCA_002839535.1 Nitrospira bacterium HGW-Nitrospira-1 | reverse complement strand
TCCGTAATTCTCGCCCCAGTTCACTGGTCAGGTTTTCTCGTGCTTGCCTGCGGTATCTTATGAGTTGAAAGCTAATTTGTATTTTCCGATTGGTTTCCGATCGGGTACAATACTTCTTGAGTTCACATTGCTGACAATTATCAGCTGTGTAATCACGTCGCTCGATCTCATACCCATTGGGGGCAACATCACGAACTGTCCCAATAAAATGCAAACGTTCGTTCGCAGGACAGATGAATTCATCATGCTGGGGATCGTACCCAAAATTATCAGCTCGAAACTGAAGTTGACGTTTTTTTTCAAGGGACCGAACCACACGGGTGTCGTGATAAAAGGTATTGTATTTTACATAATTCTCCACACCATGCCGCTGTAAATAGGCGTAGTTTTCCTCACTCCCATAGCCTGCATCAGCGACTATTCTCTGCGGTAAACGTTTTGTTTGTTTTCGTAATTGATCTAAATGCGGGATCAAGCAAGCTGTATCTCCCACGCGTCCATGTATACTGTAACCCACAATAAACTGGTTCTCTGTACCCATCTGGACGTTATAAGCAGGCTTTGGCCAGGGTCTTTTTGCCCCTCGATCTTCTTTCATGGGCATACAGCTGGCTTCCGGATCTGTTTTGGCATAGCTGTTTCTGCCCGCTAATATCTTGGCCTGTTCTTCGTATTTCTCCAATCGTTCCATACAGCCGCCTTCTAATTTCTTGACTGCTTGGCTAATAGACCTCATCTTTTTCTTGGGCATCGATTGGTTTTCTCCATATTTTTCTTGCTCAGCTTCATTTTCTACGTCAATTCTTTTCAGCAACTCTTTGATTTGTTCTTTCACTTTCCGATGATTTCGGTCTCGCTGTTTTTCCCAGACCACCTTGTGTTTGTTGGCATTCGCCTCTATCTTTGTCCCATCTACAAAGTAGTTCTCCAGTTTTACATGCCCTGAAGCCATCAGGTATTCCACCACTGCGCTAAACAGGTCTTCTATCACCTCTTTCATTCGACTGCTGCGAAAGTTGTTCAAGGTCCGAAAGTCTGGACGACTCCCCCCACTGATCCACATATAATGGATGTTCTCCCTCAATGCTTTTGCTATTCGCCTGGAGGCGTAGGTCTTTTCCACATACGCATAGACTAATACTTTGAGCAGCATCTTGGGATGATAGCTCGAGGTTCCGCCCCCTTTGTACTTTGACACCAAAGGGGTTAGATCAATATTCTCCACAGCTTCATTGACAATCCGCACAAGATGCTTTTCCGGGATCAGTTCTTCGTAGCTGGCTGGCAGCAGCGCTGCTTGATTCATGACATAGGGTTTGAATACGGGTTTTGCTTCTTTTCTTTTCATTCCTTAATTGAATCATATGTTTTTTTATTGTAAAGTTTTTTTCTGTACTTTTTGGACAGCCTC
>PGYF01000058.1 GCA_002839535.1 Nitrospira bacterium HGW-Nitrospira-1 | reverse complement strand
ATTTTTGATTTATGAGAGACTATTTTGATATTTTTTCGTATAGTTTTTTAAATGAGGCAACGATTCACTTTCATGTAGATTTTAGATGAGGCAATTCGAGCAATTCATTAAAAGGGGCTGATTAGGTAAAATGAAAAGCGGACATTTCTAAATTGGCGTAACATTCCGGTACAACTTACTGGAATTCATAAGAATTTACGTGCTACAATAACAAATCTTTTTTTCACGGGGTTTAACCACATGGCGGAAGTAGTCCCTTTTAAGGGGGTCCTTTTTAATATACCAAAAATCTCAAAAGTCTCAGGGGAAGATTTGCTTGCTCCTCCCTACGATATTATTACGCCTGAATACAGGGAAACACTATATAACAAAAGCCCTTACAATATTGTCCGGATAGATTTCGGCAAGGAACTTCCCGGAGACGACAGCGCTGAAAACAAATACACCAGGGCCCAAAAATTACTTGAGGCCTGGTTAAAAGACGGTGTTCTTATAACAAGCCCGACCCCTTGTTTCTATTCCTATGAGCTATCGTACAAATTGCGCGGCAAGGAACAGACATTGAGAGGCTTTCTCGGCCTCGTAAGGCTTGAGGAGCTTGGCAAGGGCAATATTCACCCTCATGAATGCACCCATTCCAAACCCAAGCAAGACCGGTTGGACCTTATGCGCATCTGCAGGGCAAACATCAGTCCGATTTTCTCTCTCTATAACAGTCCGGATAAAAAAACCTCTTTGCTTTTGTCAGACATAAACAAGACTCAGCCTTGCATTGATGCTAAAGACAGTGACGGAGCTGTTCACCGGCTATGGGCAATAGAAGACAGCAATACGATTAATATTATTAAAAACGAACTTGAGGGCAAGGCCATATTTATTGCCGATGGACACCACCGTTATGAGACCGCCCTTGAATACCGGAAAGAAATGCGGGAAAAGGAAGGAGCGGCTGACTCTGTAAAACCCTATGATTATGTACTCATGTTTCTGGCAAATATCTCTGATGAGGGACTGACAATACTCTCTACGCACAGATTGGTAAAAAACCTTCCTCCCGATGCATTGGACCGGCTTTCATCTGATTTTGAGATACAGCAGATAAGCGGCAGTTTTGACATAGCTGATTCAATCGCAGGGAAAAAAGATGTTTTTGGTCTGTACAAAGGCGGCGATTCATGGTATAAACTTAGTTATAGAGGGGAAGGCATTGCTGATACAGCCCCTGCGCTGAAAAACCTTGATGTAACAATACTGCACGAACTTATTTTCAGAAAATTGGGCATCAATAATGATATTTTCTTTGAAATGGATGTGAATAAGTGCATAAATCTTGTAAGAGAGAACAATTTTAATGCGGCCTTTTTCCTGAACCCCACACAGATAGAAGATGTAGAAAGGGTTGCACTGGCGTCATTAAGAATGCCGCCCAAGTCCACGTATTTTTATCCAAAGCTTTTAACAGGACTGGTCCTGAATATTTTTTAAAACACTTTATAAGGAGGGCACAAAATGGCAGTACGTATAGCAATTAACGGTTTTGGCAGGATAGGCAGGAACTTTCTCAGGGTAAGCAAAGGTTATAAGGAGTTTGAGATTGTTGCGATCAATGATCTCACTGACGCAAAGACCCTTGCGCATCTTCTCAAGTACGACTCAGTGCACGGGATTTTTCAGGCAGATGTTCAGGCAACAGACAACAGCCTTATTGTAGATGGGAGAGAGATAAAGATTTCGGCAGAGAGATCACCGGAAAACCTCCCGTGGAAAAACCTTAATGTGGACATCGTCATCGAATCAACCGGCCTTTTCACTGACAGGGCATCCGCTCAGAAACATCTTGACGCCGGCGCAAAATGGGTCATTATATCAGCGCCGGCAAAAGAACCCGATGCAACTGTCTGCATGGGGATTAATGAAGAAACCCTTGACCCCTCAAAGCACAAAATCATATCGAACGCTTCATGTACGACAAACTGCCTTGCCCCTGTTGCAAAGGTGCTTCATAAAGAGTTCGGCATTATCAGGGGCCTGATGACAACGGTCCATTCCTATACTAATGACCAGAGGATTCTTGATCTCCCCCATAAAGACCTGAGGAGGGCCAGGGCAGCAGCGCTTTCCATGATTCCCTCAACAACCGGCGCTGCAAAGGCGATCGGTCTGGTGCTGCCGGAGCTGAAGGGAAAACTTGACGGCTTTGCAATGAGGGTTACTACACCGAATGTCTCGGCTGTTGACCTGGTTGCAGAACTGAATAAAGACACGACAGATGTAGAGGTGAACGCTGCGATGAAAAAGTGGGCTGAAGGCCCCATGAAGGGAATTCTTCAGTACACTGAAGAGCCCCTGGTATCAATAGATTTTAACGGCAATCCCCACTCCTCTATCTTTGACGCAAGATTGACAAAGGTCATGGAAAAGAGAATGGTTAAAGTTATTTCATGGTATGACAATGAGTGGGGGTACAGTTCACGACTGAGGGACCTTGCGATCTATATTATAAACATAAACAAAAAAGGCTGATATAAAGGAGCGCCTTTCCCATGAAAAGACCAATAAGAAAGAGTAATTCAGATGCCTTGGCAATAAAGGGTGTGCTTGATAAGCTTTCGATTGATGATCTCAATATTAAAGGGAAGAGGGTCTTTATCAGGGTTGATTTCAATGTGCCCTTTGATGACAATCTGAGAATCACTGACGACAGCAGGATACGTTCTGCCATGCCGACAATTAATTATGCTATTGATGAAGGGGCCAGGGTAATTCTGGCCTCTCATCTGGGCAGACCGAAAGGGAAACCGGATCCCCGCTACAGCCTCGCCCCTGTTGCAAAAAGATTGCAGCGCCTGCTTGATAAAGACGTGATTTTTGCGCCGGACTGCATCGGCCCCCAGGTTGAAGGCCTTATCTCCAGGATGAAAGACGGCGATGTCATTTTGCTTGAAAACCTCAGATATCACGCTGAAGAAGAAAAAAATGATGAGGAATTTTCAAAAAACCTCGCGCATCTCGCTGACTTTTTTGTCAACGACGCCTTCGGCGCCGCACATAGGGCACATGCATCAACTGTAGGAATTGCGAAGATTCTTCCATCAGCTGCAGGGTTCCTGATGAAAAAGGAGATAGAATATTTAAAAGGCGTTGTAGATAATCCCATAAGGCCTTTTGCAGCGATTCTGGGAGGCGCAAAGGTATCCGGCAAGATAGGGGTTCTTGAGCATCTTGAAGACAAGGTTGACAAGGTGCTTGTCGGCGGCGGTATGGCCTTCACCTTTATCAAGGCCATGGGATACGAAGTTGGAGAATCACTTGTCGAGGCCGACATGATTGAAACAGCGCAGCGGATTCGGAAAAAACTGAAAAACGCGGGCATAAAATTTTATCTGCCTGTAGACTGCGTAATTTCCCAGACCCTCGAACCAGGGGCTGAAACAAAAATAGTCCCTACCCTTGAAATCCCGAAAGGCTGGAAGGCGCTTGATATCGGGCCTGCTACAGTAAAACTCTTTTCAGAGGCGCTTGAAAATACCAAAACAATCCTCTGGAACGGCCCGATGGGTGTATTTGAAATCGACGCCTTCTCCAGAGGGACTTTTTCAATTGCCCAGGCAGTTGCTGATGCTTATGCCTTGACCATAGTTGGAGGCGGCGACACAGACCTTGCAGTGCATAGGGCCGGAGTGTCAAATGCCATCTCATTTATTTCTACCGGCGGAGGAGCATCGCTGCAGTTGCTGGAAGGCAGGGAATTGCCCGGCTTAGCCGCGCTGACAGACAAGGCTCTGGAGAAAACATAAAGAGAAGGCAGAAGACACTAACGTTCCTTGCAAGGCAATTGCAATTTGTTGTCAGGGAGAGTGTTTATGAATGAAATTAAAAGTCGTGGAAGAATAATGATAATCGGGGCTGGAGGCGTCGCGACAGTTGCAGCTCACAAGTGCGCTCAGGTACCTGAAGTATTCAAAGAGATAATGGTCGCCAGCAGGACACTCTCCAGGTGTGAGGCGATCAGAGAGGATATCAAACAGAGATACGGCAGAGAGATTCAAACAGCTCAGGTGGATGCCGACAAAGCGCCGGAGCTCGCCGGGCTGATAAAGCAATTTCAACCGGACGTTGTGCTTAACCTTGCCCTTCCTTATCAGGATCTGCATATTATGGACGCCTGCCTGAAAACAGGAGTGCACTACATAGACACAGCCAATTATGAACCAATAGATGAAGCCCACTTTGAATACAGCTGGCAATGGGCCTACCAGGATAAGTTCATGCAGAGGGGGATTATGGCAGTTCTCGGCTCAGGATTCGATCCGGGCGTAACGAATGTGTTTACAGCTTATGCTCAGAAGCATCTCTTCGACGAGATAAATTATCTGGACATACTGGACTGCAATGCCGGAAACCATGGGCATGCGTTTGCAACAAACTTTAATCCTGAGATTAATATCAGGGAAGTAACGCAGGTGGCAAGACACTGGGAAAACAGAAAGTGGATTGAGACGCCTGCGATAATCGAGGAAGGCAGCATACATTTCAGCTTTGATTACCCGGTTGCAGGAGCACAGGAAAGCTATCTTCTCTACCATGAAGAGCTTGAGTCGCTTGTTCAAAATATAAAAGGACTGAAGAGGGCAAGATTCTGGATGACCTTCTCTGAGAACTACCTTAACCACCTCAGGGTGCTCAGAAATGTCGGCATGACAAGAATAGATGAGGTGGAGTATGAAGGACAGAAAATTGTGCCGGTGAAATTTCTAAAGACATTACTCCCCGAGCCTGCCTCGCTTGGAACAAAATATACAGGGAAGACAGTTATCGGGAACATAATGACCGGGAAAAAGGACGGGAAGATTATTACCAGATATATCTATAATGTGTGCGACCATGAGGAGGCCTTCAGGGAGACAGGAACCCAGGCAATTGCGTACACGACCGGCGTGCCTGCAATGATAGGCGCAATGATGATGCTTACAGGGGTCTGGCAGGGGTCTGGAGTATTTAACATGGAACAACTCGACCCCGACAGATTCATGGATGCATTGAATAAATACGGTCTCCCCTGGCAGGTTGCAGAACATGCTGCGCTGCCTGATAGAATGTAGAGTTGCCGATGGACACAAAAGAAGTAAACAGATTACTGAGGATCTCAAAAGGGGCCATTGAAACTCCGGTATATCTGATAGACGAAACCCTTATCGAAAAAAACATGAAGGTCCTGCGGCATGTAAAGGAGCGCACTGGCTGCAAGGTCTTCCATGCATTAAAAGCCTATGCCTCTTTTGCAACTTTTCCGATGATGTCCAGGTATCTTGACGGCGTGTGCGCAAGCGGCCTCAGTGAAGCAAGGCTCGGCTATGAAGAATTTAAAAAAGAAGTCCATACCTTCAGTGCAGCATACCGGGAAAAAGAGATCAGGGCTATCCTGAAGTATTCGGACTCAATCATATTCAATTCGTTTTATCAACTCGAACAATATGGAAAGACCGCCAAGAAAAGCGGCGTTGAGATCGGCTTGAGAATAAATCCCGGGCGCTCTGAGGTTGAAACAGATATGTACAACCCCTGTGCGCCATATTCGCGGCTGGGGATAGTCCACTCTATATTTAAACAGGAATTCCCTAAGCACAAGAGCATTGTGGATGGCCTGCACTTTCATGCGATGTGCCAGCAGAATGCAGACGTGCTTGAAAGGATACTGAAGTCATTCGAAAAGCTTTACGGAAAAAACATCAAGGGCTTGAAATGGGTGAATTTCGGAGGCGGTCATCACATAACGCAAGACGATTACGACATAGAGCTTCTGATCGATCTCATAAACGATTTCAAACACAGATACGCAGTACAGGTGTATCTTGAACCAGGCGAGGCGAGTGTCTACAATGCAGGAGTACTGATCTCGGCGGTCCTGGATATTGTGAAGAACAGGGCTGAGATTGCGATAATGGACGCCTCGGCAGAAACGCATATGCCGGATGTTCTGCTTATGCCTTACAGACCCCACATACCCGGGTCCGGCAGGAAGAATGAAAAAAAATACCGATATAGACTCGCAGGCCCAAGCTGCCTTGCAGGGGACGTCATCGGTGATTATTCTTTTGACAGGCCGCTAAAAAGAGGTGATAAGCTGGTTTTTACGGATATGGCCCTTTACAGTATTGTGAAGAATACGACCTTCAACGGAATAAATCTCCCGGACATTGCAGTGCTAAGGGATGGAGGAAAGATAGAGGCGGTAAAGAAGTTCGGCTATAAGGCTTACAGGGACAGACTATCGTGATCAGAAATTATTAACAGTCGTTAAGAACCCTGCGCCAAGAGCGCAGGTCTGACTTGATCAGGGGGTCGGGGCAGGCTCCGAATCCAGATTTATATATTGTTGTCATTGTCCGGCTTGACCGGACAATCCAGGATAGGGTATGGATTGCCCGATCAAGTCGGGCAATGACACAAATTATGAAACACTTACCTGTTCGCGTAAATATAGCTTAAAAGCGTGTAGATCAATTTTGCAGCAAGAAAATCAGCGGCTTTATGTTCGGATGGACATAACTCAACGACATCAAAGCCGACAATTTGTTTTGACTTCGAGACAGCCGCGAGGAGCTTCTTAATCTGATACCAGCCTAACCCGCCAGGCTCAGGTGTGCCTGTTGACGGCATGACGCCAGGATCAAAGACATCAAGATCAATGGTAATGTAGACACTGTCAGTCAGCAGGCGCACTGCTTTATTTATCCATTTGTCGGAATCGTGTATATCATGGGCAAAAAACATCTTCTTTCTATCAACATTGGCGCGTTCTGAGGAATCCATACTCCGTATTCCGACTGAGACAATGTTTTTCGTAAATTCCCGGGCACGCGCCATAACACAGGCATGATTATAGGGGGTCCCCTCATATGAATCACGCGAGTCGGCATGGGCGTCAAGATGCAGTACGCTCAGATCCTTATAGCGCTTTGCATAGGGCTTGATAACGCCAATGGAAACCGAGTGGTCACCCCCAAGGGTTACTACAAGCTTATTGTCTTTGAGATAACGGGAGACTGTTGTGTCAGTTTTTCTTAACAGAACAGAAGATGAGGCAGCATGGATCGGTTTGGCAGTAAAAATACCCTTCCTGTAAACCTCGCTGTCGGTCTCTATATCGTAGATCTCAAGATATTTTGACGCCTCGATTATTGCCGCAGGACCTTTATCAGCGCCTTTAAGCCATGTGCTGGTTTTGTCAAATGGGACCGGAAGTATTATGGTTGAGGCCTGCGCATAAGCAGTATCATCGTTTGGCAACCCGCAGAAACTCATGGGAGACGCCGGCATTTCAGTCGATAATAAAAACTGCTGTTGCTAATACCGTGGTCCACAGACCGTCTTTATTTCCCTCTGCAGACTGGCAGATGTTTTGAGTTTTGAATATGTGGCCGCTTGCTGTATAGGACTGCTTACGCTCATCCCATGCCTGATCAGGATCAAAGGGAATGCCGAGAGTTGTGGCAAGCATTGTTGCGGCAAGGTCCTCTGCGTATTCGCCGGAGACAGCGGCTTTTTCACCAAAGGCATGATGTTCAGAAAGGTATCCATAGTTACAACAATCCGTAGGCATGGCAAAACCGACTGCTGCAGAAATAAGACGGTTCGGTTCGTTTGTCTCTTTTCGAGACATTACGCAATACGTAATCTGACCGGGCCTCAGAAGTTTCAGGCCGGCACGCCTTGAAAGAATCCTGCACTCAGGCGGGAATATGCTTGATACATAAACAAGATTACATTTCTCAATGCCCGCGTTCCTTAATGCAACCTCGAAGGATGACAGTTTGTCTTTATGGACGCCAACCCCTTTCGTAAAGAAAACTTTTTTGGGCGTCATCTTTCATCCTCCTTTTACGACAAAATTTTTTAAGCCGGTGTATTATAATAATAATGAATCAAGAATGATAAGGCACGGCCCCGATCAATGTCAACAAACCTGTGTCACCCATTCGGCGATAGAAGCAAAAGCCCGCTCTGAAGAACAACAAACGTGTTATATGTCAACACGCCAACACCCCCATTCAGCCTGTTACGGGATCACTTTATTCAACTGATATTCAACAATGCCCGAGGCGCCGGCCTTCTTGAGCCTGGGGATAAGATCACAGAGTATTTTTTCATCTATTACCACATCAATGGCATACCACCCTTCATCGGACAGTGCGGATATCGTAGGTGAGTGCATTGCAGGCAGAAGGCTCATTATACGCCTCAGGTCTTTTTGGGCAATGTTCATCTTAAGGCCGACTTTCTCTTCGGCAGCAAGCGCTCCCTTTAGCAGCATCACGATATTTTCCATCTTCTGTCTTTTCCATTTATCCTGCCACGCCCTTTTGTTGGCTATAAATCTGGTGCTTGACTCAAGAACTGTCTCAACAATTCTCAGATTATTTGCGCGGAGAGACGACCCTGTCTCTGTCAACTCGACAATAGCATCTGCCAGATGAGGTGGTTTTACTTCCGTGGCTCCCCAGGAAAAATCAATCTCAGCCTTGATATTTTTTGATTTAAGGTACCTCCCGGTAAAGCCTACCAGCTCTGTTGCTATCCGCTTGCCATTGAGGTCTTTGATGGTTTTTATTCTGGAATCATTCGGCACGGCGATGACCCATTTTACGGGTCTGAGACCTTCCTTTGCGTAATTCAATTCAGCGACTTCGTGTACATCAGCAGCCTGCTCCATTATCCAGTCATGGCCGGTCAGGCCGCAGTCAAGAATCCCGTTTTCAACATATCTGGCCATCTCCTGGGCCCTGATAAGCATGGATTCTACTTCCTGGTCGTCAAAAACCGGATAATACGAACGGGCTGATACTGATATGTGATAGCCCGCCTTCCTGAAAAGCTTCAATGTGGATTCCTGGAGGCTCCCCTTTGGCAGACCCAGATTAAGAATTTTGGATTTGGATTTCATCATATATTCCTTCCTGATTTATTTATATTTTTTAGACAGTTCTTTTCAGTCCCTTTTTTCTCACCCTGATGGTATTGCCATGGGCCTCAAGTCCTTCAGCGTCGGCAATTATCTCTACAGTCTTTGACAAACGCAAAAAGCCCTTTTTACTGAAGCTGAGCATACTCGAGCGTTTGTAGAAATCATAAACGCCCAAAGGTGAGAAAAACCGCGCTGTCCCGCCTGTCGGCAGGGTATGATTCGGACCTGCGGCATAATCTCCGAGGGCCTCAGGCGTCCATGGGCCGAGGAATACTGCGCCGGCATTCTCTATCATCGGCAGAATGTCCATAGGGTTTTCCGTCATAATTTCGAGGTGTTCCGGAGCTATCTGATTCGAAAGCCTGACTGCTTCCCGAATATTTTTTGTAATCACGATAGCGCCATAATTCTCAAGAGAAGCCCTGGCGATTTTGTGTCTCTTAAGGCCGGCCAATTGCATATCGATCTCATGAGATACTTTTTCAGCTAACTGACTGGAATCAGTTATAAGCGCCGAGGAGGCAAGTTCATCATGTTCAGCCTGGCTCAGCATGTCCGCTGCTACAAAAGTTGCATCTGCCGAACTGTCTGCAATAATCAGAATCTCGCTTGGGCCCGCAATCATGTCAATGTCAACAATCCCAAAGACCATTTTCTTCGCTGTTGCGACATAGACATTGCCGGGACCTGCAATCTTATCAACTTTTTTGATGCTCTTTGTCCCGAATGCCATTGCGCCGACTGCCTGAGCGCCGCCAATTTTATATACCTCTTTAATGCCGAGCATTCTTATGGCGGCCATCACATACGGATTCATCTCGCCCCCGGGCGCGGGAACACAGAGCGCTATTTCTTTTACCCCTGCAACCTGCGCAGGGATAACATTCATCAAAACCGTTGACGGATACGCAGCCTTCCCTCCAGGGACATAGACGCCGACCCGCTTAAGCGGACGGATAATCTGCCCAAGCGCTGTATCACCTTCTGAAAAAAACCATGAGCTTTCCGCCTGCATCTCATGAAATTTCCTTATCCGCCTTGCCGCAATTTCCAGCGCCTTTACAATTGCAGGCTCTGCCTTGTCGGCAGCTTTTTTGATCTCAGCTGCGGTAACAGTGAGTTTCGCCGCCTTTTTATCATCATATTTTTTTGTATATTTCAGCGCTGCTCTGTCGCCGTTTTCTTTGACGTCGCGAAGGATTGCTCTAACATCATGCTCAATAGCGCTGTTGGCAGCCGCTCCACGCACTTGCAAAATATCAAGGAACTTGAGAAAATCAGAGTTCTTTTTAATAATTTTCATGTGGTTTAATTCTATCGGTTAGCTTCTAATTATTCAAGTTTTGAGTGTCAAGGGTAATTTAATGAATAAGCAA
>PGYF01000057.1:7104-9294 GCA_002839535.1 Nitrospira bacterium HGW-Nitrospira-1 | reverse complement strand
AATAGCCTTTTTCTAATATTTTTACCCACTCACATCCACGAAGACCCTAAATTTGTTTTGACTTTTGACGCCCTGTGCTCTTGGCACAGGGTTCTTCACGTAAAAATAACGCGACTGTGTATGCCGGCAATGCAGGGGGGGAAAGAAACAGACAACTATGCTAATATAACTTGGGTTTTTAGCCCCTGATTTTCTGATATAAGCGGTACGGAGGATTTTCAGCCATAAGACAAAAGGTGCTGTTGGTAGAGGATTCAAAGGTTACACAACAGATATACAAAAACAAGCTCACGCTTGAACAGTTTCAGGTGCTGACAGCTGATGACGGCAGGGAGGCGATCAAGCTCTGCTCTCGGGAGAAACCTGATATTGTGCTCTTGGACCTCATGCTGCCGGTGATGGACGGGTATAAGGTCCTGCAGGTTATGAAGGCCGATCCCCTGCTGTCTAATATCCCTGTCGTCGTCTTTTCCGCAAAAGCACAGCCCGAAGATGTTGAAAAGGCGTTGGAACTCGGCGCGGCCGGCTTTCTCATCAAGGCCATAACAACACCTAAAGAAGTTGTCGAGAAGATACGGGAGATACTGAGCCGGCGTCGTCCGCAGGAGCAGAAAATTACGCGCTATTCCTTAGAGATACGGGAAGACGCCTATGATGCAAAAAAGCTGTCCGCTGATTTTGAGCTCAATAATTTCAGATGCCCCAAATGCAATGCGCCGATGCTCCTCGATCTCATACCCGACCCTTCTCGTGATACCCCGTGGTTTACAGGGGAATTTTTCTGCCCCAGATGCGCAAGCAGGCATTAGGCGGCTGTTTGCCGGAAATTTCCGTAAAACTATGTCAAAAAAAATAAATCTGAAATCCCTATCCATAGATGAACTGTCCGGTTTTATGGAAGGCCAGGGTCTCCCCAAATACCGGGCGGGCCAGCTTTTAAACTGGATGTATGTGAAATACGCCGCATCGCCGGCTGAGATCACGGAATTTTCCAGGGAACTCAGAAACCGGCTCGGAGAAATCGCCTGCATCGGCAATCTTGTGGTTGTAAAAAGACAGCGATCTTCCGACGGCACAGAGAAATTTCTCTTTGGCCTCGAAGACGGACAGACTATCGAAAGCGTGCTGATCCCTGACAATGACCGGCTCACCTTATGCATATCTTCACAGGTCGGCTGCGCTATGGGATGCTGTTTCTGCCTCACCGGCAAGTTGGGACTGATCAGGAATCTCAAGGCCTGGGAGATTGTCGACCAGATACTGGGCGTCAACAGGCTTATCATGCCAAAGAAAGTGACCAATATCGTATTGATGGGCATGGGAGAGCCTATGGCCAACTTTAAAGAGGTTGTCGAGGCGTTGAAACGTATTATTTCCTTTATTGGTATCTCGAAACGCAGGATAACGCTCTCGACCGCAGGCCTGACACCAAAGATACTCCAACTGCCTGGTAATGCCCCTGATGTAAACCTTGCGATCTCGCTGAACGCAGCTACTGATGCAGTACGCAACAAGATTATGCCGATCAATAAGAAATACCCGATACGATCGCTGATCGAGGCATGCAGATGAACGATTCCATTTCAGACGCACGCAGGCTTGTCAGACTTCTCAAGGGGCTCGCCTGCAAGGTGAACCTTATTCCCCTGAACCCGCATGAGGGGAGCGGCCTGAAAAGGCCTTCTGATGCTGTTGTTTCGGCATTCCAGAAAATCCTGACAGACAGCAGCATGACCGCACTTATACGGAAGAGCAAGGGGCAGGACATTCTTGCTGCCTGCGGGCAACTCAGGGGCAGGTTTTCCGGGGGACAACCCCCCATCCCCCTTTTTTAAGGGGGAATTACTTACCCCATCTTATCTTAACCCGGAAAATGCAGTTAGCATGGACATGGATGACTGAAAAGTATTTTGCCCGCCACCTTTTACATGCCGGAATACAATTTGAGATTTGCATATAAGTTTAATGAATAAGCAAGAACTCCCTGTGCTCTTGGCACAGGGATGAATTGCTTTCTAATTTGTGTCATTGCCCGATCCCCTCCGTCATTCCACGACCCCCTGATCAAGTCAGAGGGCATGCTTGATCGGGGAATCCAGATTTATATATTGTTGTCATTGTCCGGCTTGACCGGACAATCCAGGATAGGGTATGGATTCCCCGGTCAAGCCGTGGAATGACGGAGGGGGG
>PGYF01000057.1:0-7090 GCA_002839535.1 Nitrospira bacterium HGW-Nitrospira-1 | reverse complement strand
GGGATTTTGCTTGCCGGCTTTATCCGCATACATCAGTTTATCGCACCGGGCCAGCAGTTCCTCGACCGTTATGGGATGCGCAGGGTCATAATAAGTTATTCCGAAGCTTAACGATAATGCATAGTTACGGTCCTTTTTCGCATTGTAACTTGCAAGGTTGTTTTTAAGGCGGGTTGTTATAGAAGCAATGCTTTCCTCTGCATCCTTTATCAGCATTACTACAAACTCATCTCCTCCGATACGGGAAACAATGTCGGATTCCCGAAAGGTCTCTCCCAAAAGCAGGGCAGCCTCTCTCAAGGCTGCGTCGCCTTCCTGATGGCCGAAGGTATCATTGATGTGTTTGAGGTTGTCCAGGTCTGCATACAGCATAAATACTTTTGACTTCGTCCTGTTGGCTATCTTGAAATACTGCTCGGCAAGGGTCAGTAACCCCAGTCTGTTATACAGCCCTGTCAGCGAATCAGTAAGCGTCAAGGCGCGGAGTCCCTCCTCTATTTTCTTCAGTTCAGTGATTTTCTTTGAGACAACGCTCACGGTTGTCATCCTCCCGTCAGATTCTGTAACCGGGCTTAGCGTCCAAAGAAAATGGTTGTTGTCTCTCTCGCTGTTACCGTATCCTTTTCCCCTGTAGCCGTCTTCAGAAATGCCGAGCCTCGATAGATGTTTTTTGTTTATGAACAGATACCGGCAATCCCTGTCTACCAGGTAAATCGAGTCCTCTGTGGATTCAACAAGCCTGGATATTTTATCGGCATACAATTTCAAGTCCTTATCTTGATTGATGCTGTGCTGGATGGTGGCGCCTGCGAGTTTGATCACGATATAAACGAAACACGCGCCTCCAAGAAATACGGTTCCTGTGATCACTGCAAGGGGGAAAGGACTGTCAAGTAACGGGATAAAGACAGACAGGATGCAGCAGACAAGGAAAAAGAACATAAAAGAAACGACGGCAAACCATTGCCCTCGCAGATCCTTTGGGACGACCCTCTTTGTTTTCAAGCCTATGAGGATAGAAAGCAGGAGTATCGCAGCCCCTGAAAGGACCTGAACAATCATGATAATATCATGTAATTTCATTAATGCAGATACCTTAAAAGGTTTTACCTGCAGTTTCCGTGCCAATACCTGAGATTAGGGAAGAGGCTCTTACAGAAGTCATAAAAGAGCAAAAATGTCATTCCGAACGAATGTGAGGAATCTTTTAAAATCAATGTGTTGCAAGACCCCTCACATTGTTCGGGGTGACAAAATAGGGGCTTTTGCAAGAGGCTCGTAAGCTAAATAAATGATTACTTACCGGCAGCAGTGACAAAAATTGGCAGTAAATATTGAATTTCGTCACCTTTAAAGAGTATTTTGGGTATGCGGCAAAGATATTGTTACCTAATCCCAATTTAGGCGGCAGAGGTTGTCTCTACCGCAACAGTTGAAAAATAATTCTTATGTTTTCCGCTGGAATATGGTAATCTTAACCTTAAATTCTAAAAGCAATTACTATTAAATTCGTGAAGAACCCCGCGGCAGAGGCCGCAGGGCGTAATAATTATGAATAAAATCAGGAGTCACATGGAAGAGATAAAAGAGATAATCAATATGGGGAGGCGCCTTGACGAACTGACTTGTGAGGTCTACATTCAGTTTGCCAAAAGGGATGATTTTGACCCTGCCCTGACAGCTCTCTGGAGTGACATGGCAGAGTGGAAAAAAGACCACCTGAAACTCTGGAAAAAGTTGGCGGAATCCTTTGTGTATCAAAACATATTTAAAAAGACGAATGAGGACCTGAAGACAATAATCAGGCAGATGAGAAACATGCAGTCCGAGCTTATCGAATTCTTGCGGAGACTGAGGAAAAAGACAATAACACAGAACGAGGCTGTTTCCCAGACAATTTTGAATGAGTACTGTGTGATCTCGGATATATTCCTGGAGATATTTTATACCCACGGAAAAACGCCTGAGGACAAGGCTTCAGGTTTTGTCCGGGCATGCGGAGTTCATCTTGAGAGGATGGCTGTTACGCTTAAGCCCTATATGAGACTGAATCCGTTATATGCGGTGCTTTTGAAATCCATAGTCGAGTTCAAATATAAATATGACTTTCTCGAAACTACATACGGCAAAAAAAGGAAGGCCGCCGGGTGAAACTGAAAAGACAAAAAACCTAATCTTCGCTATTAAACCCCGGACAGTTTTCAGCAAGAACTTCAAATGACCTGGGAAGTGTATTTAACGGCAGCTCTTTCTTTAGCTTGCCAACGGGAGATATGCACTTCACTTTATTTTTTTGTGTTCGGATAAGACTGAAACAATCAAGACACGTTTTCTTTTCCAAAAATCTTCTCCAATAAGTTATTCCGGCTTCGGCAGTCGGCAGGCCTGACTTTTGCTCCGGACACCATTTTTCTGCCGTTCCAGGCTCATTCCATAAACTATGGTAAAAACCTGTTTGAATATTATACCACGCCTTATTCTGATTTTGGACACATTCCTGCAAAACAAGTATAATAAAAATCTTCCGGACGCTAAAAAACATTACACTAATAAAAAAGGAGAAAGGACATGATGCGAGTTGGGTTTATAGGCTGGCGCGGCATGGTTGGCTCGGTGCTTATGGGCCGTATGCGTGAAGAAAGGGATTTTAATCTCATAGAGCCGGTGTTTTTCACCACCTCGAATGCAGGAGGCAGGGCGCCGGACATTGGCAAAGATGTTCCTGCTCTCAAGGACGCCAGGGATGTCGACAAACTGAAGTCTATGGATGCCATTGTCTCCTGCCAGGGAGGCGATTATACCAGCGAGGTTTATCCTGAACTGCGCGCTGCCGGATGGCAGGGATACTGGATTGACGCCGCCTCCACCCTGCGCATGGAAAAGGACGCCATTATTATCCTTGATCCTGTCAACATAAACGTAATCAGGGACGGCATGTCCATGGGAATCAAAAACTACATCGGCGGAAACTGCACTGTGTCCCTTATGCTTATTGCGCTGGGCGGCTTGTACGAGCGCGGGCTGGTGGAATGGATGAGCGCCATGACGTACCAGGCTGCCTCCGGCGCAGGCGCCAACAATATGCGCGAGCTGCTCAGACAGATGGGTTCTGTCCATAATGCTGCAAAGGATTTACTGGAGAATCCGTCAAGCGCCATACTTGAAATTGACCGCACAGTTGCCGAGCACATCCGCTCAGAGGCCTACCCCAAAGAATTCTTCGGCGTGCCGCTGGCCGGCTCGGTAATCCCATGGATTGACAAGCAACTGGAAAACGGCCAGAGCAGGGAGGAGTGGAAGGGCCAGGCAGAGACAAACAAGATACTTGGCCGCCAAGGAAACCCTATCCCCATCGACGGCACCTGCGTGCGTGTCGGCGCCATGCGCTGCCACAGTCAGGCGCTCACGATTAAAATGACGAAGGATGTTCCGCTGGATGAAATCCATGGCATAATCGCCGGTCACAATTCCTGGGTAAAAGTGGTCCCCAACCAGCGTGACATAACAATACGCGAACTCACCCCTGTAGCAGTGACCGGGACCCTCACCGTGCCGATCGGCCGCCTGCGCAAGATGAATATGGGACCAATGTTCCTGAACGCATTTACCTGCGGCGACCAGCTTCTGTGGGGTGCGGCAGAGCCGCTCAGGCGCATGCTCCGCATTGTGGTTGAAAAATAACAAAATGCTGCCGGCAAAGGCCGATATAATCGTAAGGGCTGATTATGTCCTGAAAATGGACAGGGATTTTACGCTAATAAAAAACGGCGCTATTGCTGTCAAGGACAAAAAGATAGCTTTTGTCGGCGCTGATGAGGAAGTTGCTGCAAAATATACATCCGATACGATTATCGGCGGATCAGGAAAGGTCGCCTTCCCTGGTCTGGTAAACACCCACACCCATGCTGCAATGGTCTACTTCCGCGGCCTTGCAGACGACCTGCCGCTGAAGGTCTGGCTCGAAGAGTACATCTGGCCTGCAGAGGGAAAATGGCTCAGCCCTGAATTTGTCGGCGATGCAGTGGAACTTGCCTGTGTTGAGATGCTGAAGGCAGGCGTCACTGTCTATAATGATATGTACTTCTTTGGCGATGCTATTGCCGGTTCAACAAAGAAAGCGGGCATGAGGGCTGTTGTTGGCGTAGGCATCCTGGATTTTCCGTCCAAATCAGCGGGCACGACAGAAGAATATTTTGCGAACGCGGAAAATTTCATCAAGGCCTGGGCAGGCGATGAACTTATTGTGCCGGGCATTGCGCCGCATGCGCCCTATACCTGCAGCCCTGACAATATGCTGAGGGCCAAAAAGATTGCAGAGCAATATAATGCGCCGCTCCATGTGCATCTCTCCGAGACCCGGTGGGAGGTCGAAGAGATAAAAAGCAGGTACGGCAAGACTCCGATTGCCATGCTTGACAGTATCGGTTTTCTCGATAAAAGAGTGCTTGCCGCCCATTGTGTCTGGCCGACTGATGAAGAGATTGAAATCCTCGCTGCAAGAAAAGTCGGGGTTGCTCACTGCATCGAGAGCAACCTGAAGCTCGCCTCAGGGATAGCCCCGGTTACAAAGATGCTGAAGGCAGGCGTGAAGGTGACCTTTGGCACTGACAGCGCAGCGAGCAATAATGATCTGAATATCCTCAGCGAGATGTCCACAGCAGCAAAGGTGCATAAGGCAGTATCAGGCGACCCCACTGCCCTTGACGCCAAACAGGTGATGCTCATGGCGACCCGATGGGGAGCAGAGGCGCTCGGTCTTGGAAACATTACCGGCAGTCTTGAAGAAGGCAAGGCAGCAGACATTGTTGTGGCTGACCTGAAAAAGCCTCATCTTGTTCCCTTGTATGACATTTACTCACACATTGTCTATTCAATGAACCCATCTGATATCGAGACAGTGCTTGTCAACGGGAGAGTTGTCTTAGACAAAGGGCAATTAACCTCTGCCGACGAGTCAGAGATTCTTCATAAGGCTCAGTGGTGGGGACAGAAGATATCTTCCGCCAAAACCGGTTAGCCCAAATTTTTTTTTTACAAGTGTTGACCTGAACTTTTTCATATCAACTCAAAAAAAGGAATAAATCTTATTTTTGTCTTCTCTAGCATCTCCTCATCTTTAAGGGTTACATTCACAACCCATGCCTCTCTGGGATTGTATTTGGCAATAAAGCCTCTAAGGGAGCGGGCTATGGTTTTGTCTTTCAGTTCTTTGCACTTTACCTCAACAGGGATGACTTCATCTCCTCTGTTAATAACAAAATCAACCTCTGCCCTGTCCTTTGTCCTCCAGAAATGGAGCGTACTACCGTCATCTTTTATCTTTTCATGCAACAGTCTGTATATGAGGTTTTGAAAGAGAAACCCCATCTCAGAAAACATCGCATGCCTGCCGAATTGACCAACACTAAAATTTCTCAGCCCTAAATCATTGAAATAAAGCACAGGGGATTTGCTGATCTCTTTTCTGATGTTTCTAAAATAGGGGGTAAGCTTTTTAACTATAAAGGTCTTTTCCGCATAGGCAAGATAATTCTTGATAGTCTGCACAGAAATGCCGAGCGTGGAGGAAAGCTCATTAAGATTTATCATGCTGCCTATCTGGCCCGCCAGAATCCTTATCATATTTCCAAAGGCGTCAAGCCGTTCCACTTTCAAAAGATATACTATATCTTTTTCTATATAACTTCTATAAATCTCATCTATGATTTTCAACTTCTCGGCGCGGGTATCTTCAAGGATTACCCTTGGATATCCTCCGAAGTTTAGATATTCGATGAGGAGGCTCAGGCTCTCGGTTTTATTAATCTGAAAGTATTTGTTGAGCCTGTCCTCATATTTATATTCTGTCTTATAATTGATGAACTCCTTCAGTGAGACTGTTTGAAGTTCAAACATCCTTTTTCTGCCGGCAAGTGATTCATGAACTTTTTCCTTTAATTCAACGCTGCCAGAGCCGGAGATGATGAACTTGTACGGCGTCTGCATGTCGTAAAGTCCTTTAAGAAATATCCCTGCATTCTCTTTTCTCTGAATCTCATCAATAAACACATACCCCTTTTTCTTGCCAAATTCCAACTTTATCCTGTCCAGAAGGGCGGCCTGCGTTGTGAAATTCGGCATATCTCTTTCAAAATCAAGGCTCAGAAAAAGTGTTTTTTCGTCCGTCTTTTTAAGATACTCCTGGAGTTGAAGCATCAAGGTGGTCTTTCCTGCCTGGCGGGGCCCTATAATCAGGGACATTTCTTTTTTAGGCAGATGTGCTGCCAACTCACTAAACATATATCTTTTTATTGGCATAGTATTATTTTAAATACGAGAAAAGCAAAAGTCAATATGTTAATTAATCGGATTAATCCGTAACCTAAGCATCTTATACTCTGCATCGTTATAAATATGCACTGCACTTTTACACCATGGTAGAGAGAACCCTAAAGCTGCCAGTTCCTCATCATGAACTGGGAAAAGGCAAAACAGACAAGGCTGAGGCGAGATTGCACATAGTGAGATATGCGCAGAGGCACGGCATAGAGCCGGCTGAATTAAAATTTCAGAGCGACAATGGTTCTGAATTTGGATGAACAAGAAGAAAAGCAGCGGATTATGGCTATGTCCACATGATAGAGGAAAGATACGGTGCGCGGCATGGGTATATTGCCTATTCCGCTCAAACCGAACCCTCAATCCGGTCAAGCCGAACCCCCTGTTAACACATAGCGAAGCTGGACGTTAAAATCATACGTTTAGTATTCGTTTGCAGTCAAGTTGGATCTTGTCATTTGTTACGCCAATTTAGAAATGTCCGCTTTTTACCAATTTAGAAATGTCCGGTTTTCATTTTACCTAATCAGCCCCTTTTAAGGAGTTGCTTCCTAATTTGTGTCATTGCCCGACCCCCCTCCGTCATTCCACGACCCCCCTCCGTCATTCCACGACTTGATCGGGGAATCCATATCCTATCCTGGATTGTCCGGTCAAGCCGGACAATGACAACATGTTACGCCAATTTAGAAATGTCCGCTTTTTACCAATTTAGAAATGTCCGCTTTTCATTTTACCTAATCAGCCCCTTTTAATGAATTGCTTCCTAATT
>PGYF01000001.1:2351-48395 GCA_002839535.1 Nitrospira bacterium HGW-Nitrospira-1 | reverse complement strand
CGAAGCGTCTGACAATCCCTTCCAGTATACAGGTCGTGAGAACGACGGCACGGGGCTGTATTATTACAGGGCGAGGTATTACAGCCCTGAGCTTCAGAGATTTATAAGCGAAGATCCAATTGGGCTGGCTGGGGGGATTAACCAATTTGCGTATGTGGGAAATAATCCGGTTAATTTCGTTGATCCTTGGGGATTATTTGAAATTACCGTTAATGATACTGGAGGGCGAAACGGATCTACTTATGGCGGTACTATTACCGTAACTGGAAATAATGGACAAACGATTACGGTTCCGGGCAGTAGCTGGCCTAATCCAACAAATCCAAGTCCAGGCGTTGCACCGGGGATATATCCTGGGACGTATAGCCCGACTGGTCACAAAGGGACTCAGCCAGGAGTCAGGGTTAATAACGGCGGCAACGTTCCAACTAATGGTCCTAATCCTGCACAAGGAGGCCAAAGCACTGCCAACGGGATTAATATCCACTGTGGTTATAGTCAAACAAATCGCGGTTCAGCTGGTTGTGTCACCATTGAGCCGAGCCAATGTCAGGATGTTTGGAGTGTCCTGCAGCCTAATGAAACTGGTACAGTAAGGATCACGCGATGATGGCTTTTCGGCTCATTCTGCTGTTTTTGAGTTTTGTGATGGTATGTCTCACATATTCATTTGGTAATGCTGCTGAAACTTATTCTAAGAATCCATGTCTTGGAGAAGCTAACCTTGTGTGCCTTCAAGACAATTTCGATAAGCTATACCGGGAAAACTACCCGCTCTTTTGGAAAATATTGCACAATGCTGCGACTAAGGCGCAGAAGTGCGATTCTGTGGAAGATACTGCCACCTTTTTGAGATTGGTTAAACTTATAAGAGGATCACAAGCAACTGGCAGTGCTGAGTTTGAGGAATATTTTAGTCAGACGGTCGAGCAGTTATGCATACAAAAATCAAAGTGTTTTTTGGACGGACTACTTATGCTTGATAAATCTACAAGAGTCTTACTCATAGACATGCTGAGAACTCCGCTATTTGTGGACAATTCCAAGATAGATCGGGTTTTTCTCGATGCGAAAACAAATAAAAAATACAGAAAAATATCTGATATCTATTTCTTGAAAAGATAGAAAAAGGCAAGTAGGTAAATCCGTTATTCGAGCAGCAGTGCTTTTACGAATTCAACCAAAGAACCGTTCATAATCGTCATGGTTGCCGATCCAGAACCACGTCACAGTATCATCGTCTAAAATGCCTACGGCCCGGTATCCAAGCGTCACCCTGACCGACCAGATATTCTCCGGCTTGTTGATGCACTTGAAGCGCAACGAAGGATGGAAAGAGTCTTGAGACCAAAGACAGTAGGCCTTCTTTGCTTTTGTTCTGATCTCCGGTGCAAGTTTTTCGTAATGCTCCCAGAAAGACGGCAGGGTTGCTGACTTCATAATCCTTCGATATCCAAAGGACTTCCCTTCCCCTGTGAGATTTCCTGGCGGGCCTGACGTGCGGCTGCTACAAGCTTGTCCTGGGGTCTGGAAAACAACTCCTTCCATTTAGCCTCATCCCGGACATCCTCAATATAGTCGCGCATATGTTCGACAACGACTTCCTGAAGTGAATCCGGCACTGATTCAAGCATCTTAATCATCGTTGTGGCTACAGATGTTTCCATAGTTTATTACCTCCTCTTACTTCAACCTATCGTGATTGTGCCCCGTTTTGCTTATACTGATTAACAAACGCCGAAACGAACTCCGCTATCTTCTCCTGCTGACGCCTGGGCAGACGTGAGGCATCCTCGAAAATCTTCCTGAGCTTTCCGTTCGGCCCGCCTTTCTTCTTAACCGCAACAACGCCGTTTTCAGTAAGCAATGTCTGTATACTCACGTCAAGGGCCTCGGCGAGCTTAAGCAAAATCTCAGACCGTGGCGGCTTAGCGGTCTGCTCCCAAAAAGCAATTGTCTGCTGAAGCACACCGATCCTTTCAGCCAGGTCCACCTGACTTAATCCTGCATTAATCCTAAGCGCTGCAAGATGCGCTCCGACCTTTGGCCTTGGCTTTGACAGTTTCCTTGCCATGAGTAGATTATAACCTGCGTTTTCCATGTCCCTTGCCTCTTGATGATTTTCTACGTGCATTATAACAAGTTTACTTGTACGATAGTAACAAGTCAAAAGGTTGGTAAGTTTTTTAAAATTCCCCTTGACACGATTTTTACAAAGGAGGTGATTTAGGGTGCAGAGCATACTTGAGACAACAGACATCTTCCGGGGAGCGTTCTTCTTATCGAAAGGCGGGAAGCTGTCGGAAGTCCATTTGTCAGAGGACAACAGGCAGATCGTCTCATTCAGGATAATCGGAGAAGACCTTCCGGGCCTTGATGAAGCCTACAGAGCAGGCAAGGCAATGGTTGATCCCCTGCAGCTCAGGGAAAGCCTTAATCATCTCCGGGACGTGCTGTTTAGAACACTAAGAGAGAACGAGAGAAATAAAGAGAGGAGAACACATGCAAATATCCAAGAAAGAGATCGATACAGTCAAACAGTCCCATGACCTTAGGACTGTTGTTTCATCTTACGGCGTAAAGCTCCAAAAGAAAGGCGCCAACTACGTCGGCCTCTGTCCCTTCCATAATGAGAAGACCCCATCCTTTACCGTCAACCCCAAAACCAACCTCTATCACTGCTTCGGCTGTAACGCCGGCGGCGACGTGATCGGCTTCGTTACCAAAACAGAAGGAATCGGCTTCCGTGAAGCCTTTGACGGGCTCTCAGGCAACGGCAAGTCAATAACTCCCCTGCCTTCGTCTATCTTGGCGCAAGGATTGTAATATATAGTTATGTTGTTGGATTTGCATGGCGTAGATTTCTCGGCTTAAAAACTTTACTTAACAAATAAAAAAATCAGGATATTTTTGATAAAAGTTGATAAAATTTTATACGGATTGTAGATTGGAGGACTAAGGAGGTAATCAATGGCACGGATTGGGATACTTACCTGTTCTAATGCAACACAGGATTTAGGATGCTCATCTGCAGGCTGTTTAGCTGCCCTGCGTAAAAGGAAAGGAGCATTTGCGGATTATCCGCAGGATCAACCTCTGGATTTGATCGGAATAATTAATTGCCCGGGATGTCCTACGCTTACGGGTACTGATAAATTATTGCAGCGGATCAGGGCTCTTACTGAATTCAGGACAGATGCCATACACTTTACCTATTGTATGAAAGCACTATGCCCGTTTAAAGAAAAATATAAAACTGAGGTGGAAAAGGAATTTCCCAATGTTAAAGTGGTAATAGGTACACATCAGGAACATATAACGCCTGAAGAGTATAGGGAGAAAGTAAAAAAATTGTTCAATCAGCAGCGAAAGACAATGATAGATGTCATTTTAGATAAAAACGTAGATAATAAACGATGATATGTAGAGCCTGTTGCACAAACCCCAAGACTGTAGAGGTATGATAAAATAGAAGCCACAAAAAGACAAAAGGGGAAACAACTTGCCATCAAAGAAAATTCTCCCTGAACTTGTTTTTTTCTCTGTCATTATGTCTTGTCCGGAATCTTTCCCGCTGTTTTCGGAAGGATTCCCGACTCGCTTAGCTTGCGGGAATGACAAATTGCGACCGACTTTGCCGTGATCATATCCTTGAAACCCATTATTATTAATTTGCAACCCCTTCCTGTATAATAAAATTTGGGAAATAGGACTAAAATTGACGCTGAGCTACAGCGTTGTGATAAGATTTTATGTAAAAATAAGCTTGCCTTGGGATATTTGTTTTTATTTTAAAATTCTTTTCTTAATAGTGAGGTCAGAAACAAATGAGGATAATTGTCTGCATTAAACAGGTGCCGGACACTGCTGAAGTCAGGATAAACCCTGAGACAAACACCCTGATAAGAGACGGCGTCCCGTCAATCATAAATCCGTATGATACACATGCGATAGAGGCAGGTCTTCAGATCAGGGAAAAGACAGGCGGGACTGTGACAGTAGTTACCATGGGGCCGCCGCAGGCTGAAAATGCGTTGAGAGAGGCCATATCAATGGGCGCTGATGGGGCGGCGCTTCTTACCGACAGGGCATTTGCCGGATCTGATACATGGGCCACGGCATATACCCTTGCAAAGGCCATAGAACATATCGGCGCGGATATTATACTTTGCGGCAAACAGGCAATAGACGGCGATACAGCCCAGGTAGGGCCTGAGATCGCGGAGTTTCTCGATATCCCTCACGTTGCCTATGTACGGAAAATTGACGATATAACTGACAGCACAATTGTTGTGCAGAGATTGATGGACGACGGATATGATGTTGTTGAGTCGTCCCTGCCTGTGCTGCTTACAGTGGTCAGGGAATTGAATGTTCCAAGGCTACCCTCCCTGAAAGGCAAAATGGCTGCCAAAAAAGCGGTGATCAGAAGGCTCGGCGCAGCAGATATCAAGGCAGAAGAAGAAAGCCTTGGTCTCAATGGTTCTCCTACCCAGGTAAGGAATATCTTTGCCCCCAAAGTGAAGAAAGACCGGAAGATGCTTGAGGGGACCGCAGAAGAACAGGTTGAATCATTAATCAGGGAACTGGCGGGTCTGAAATGTTTATAAAGGTCAATAGAGATAAATGCAGCGGTTGTGAGTCCTGTATCCAGTCATGTCCTTTTGACGCTATTGTTATGCAAGACGATAAGGCGGAGATTACTGAGAACTGCCAGTTATGCCGCGCCTGCCTTAGTGTTTGCCCTGAGGGCGCGATATATGAGATCGAGGAGGCGTCCGATAAAAAAGAAAAGGGACAGGGCAGTGGCGTCTGGATTTACGCTGAACAACGGGAAGGCGTTATTGCAGGCGTATCCTTTGAGTTGCTCGGGATAGGTAAAAAACTTGCTGATAAACTTGGGACAGAAGTTTCCGCCGTACTCTTTGGCGCAACAGAGGAGGAGGCGCAGGAGCTGATAAAGTGGGGCGCCGACAGGGTCTATCACTGCGCCGACGCATTAGTCAGCGCCTTCAATGATGAACCCTATGCAGGCCTGCTTTCGGATCTTATTGAGCGATATAAACCTGAGATAGTCCTTGCCGGAGCAACGCCTATAGGCAGGTCTTTTATTCCGAGGGTTGCAGCAAGGCTTAAGACAGGATTGACCGCTGACTGTACATCTCTTGAAATAGATGAAGCTGCAAAAAATCTTATCCAGATACGTCCTGCCTTCGGAGGGAATATCATGGCTGCCATACTCTGCCCTCATACACGGCCGCAGATGGCAACTGTCAGGCCCAGGGTGATGAAGAGGGGCGTATATGATGAATCCGGACTGGGAGAGATCATTGCGGTAAAGGCTGATAAGGTAAGGTCGCGCACAAAGGTGTTGGAGATCGTCAAAGAGGTCTCTGATATTTCCGTAAATCTGCAGGAAGCCAATATTATCGTTGCCGGAGGAAGAGGAACAGGCGGCGAAAAGGGCTTCAAATTGCTCCACGAACTCGCCGGGGCGCTGGGAGCATCTCTTGGCGCGTCAAGGGCTGCTGTTGATGAGGGATGGATCCCCTACAGTCACCAGGTGGGACAGACGGGAAAGACCGTAGGGCCAAAGATATATATTGCCTGCGGGATCTCGGGCGCTGTGCAGCATATAGTCGGAATGCAGTCGTCGGATATTATCATTGCGATCAATAAAAACCCCGAGGCCCCGATTTTTAATATCGCCACTTACGGCATTGTGGGAGATTTATTTGAAATTGTCCCGATGCTGACAAGAAAGATAAAAGAGGCAAAGGGAATATGAAAATAGCCTTTGTATTTCCGGGACAGGGGTCGCAGTATGTTGGGATGGGAAAAGACCTCTGTGAAAATTTTGATGAGGTTCATAGGCTGTATGAGGAGGCCTCTGAAACGCTCGGCTATGATGTCAAAGAACTGAGTTTTAACGGCCCCCAGGAAGAGTTAAATAAGACTTTCCGTACGCAGCCCTGTATCCTGACCGCCGGTATTGCAGCTTACAAGGCGCTGTCTTCCCATGGAATTACAGCCCATGTTATGGCAGGACACAGCCTCGGTGAATATTCAGCAATTGTTGCTGCAGGCGTCATCTCCTTTAAAGAGGCAGCGCTGCTTACTGAAAAAAGGGGGATGTTTATGCAGGAGGCTGTGCCCGAAGGACAGGGGCTGATGGCGGCAATTATCGGACTCGACCGGCAGAAGGTGGATGACATATGCCGCTCTGTTGAAACAGGATACGTTTCTCCTGCAAATTATAATTCCCCCGGACAGATCGTTATCGCGGGAGAGAAACAGGCTGTTGAAGATGCGATGAAGCTGGCAAAGAATGCCGGCGCAAAAAGGGCGCTTGCCCTGGCGGTCAGTGTGCCGTCACATTGTGCTTTAATGGCAAAGGCGTCGAACAGGCTGGCTGAACTCCTCAATACCATCGAAATAAAGGACCCTGAAGTCCCTATTATGAACAACGCAGACGCAGTATTTTTAACAACTGCGGAAAGGATTAAGGCGTCTCTCATTAGACAGTTAAACAGCCCCTTATTATGGGAAGACTCGGTAAAAAATATGGTCGAGACCGGCATAGACGCCTTTATTGAGGTTGGCCCCGGCAAGACGCTTACAGGACTTATCAGGCGGATAGAGCCTTCTGTAAAACTTTATAATGTTGAAGACTCCGCAAGCCTGAACAGAACACTCGGAGAGCTTAAGGGCTAACCTATATAATTAAGGGCTAACCTGTATAATTATGGTAAGAATCGGGAGGGACAGAATGTTTAAAGCGAATCGTATTGGAATGATGATAATTGTTTGCATCTTCCTGTTTTCCAGTCTCAGTCATGCTGCGGAGCTTCTGGACAGAATTGTTGCTATTGTAAACCAGGATGTAATAACCTGGAGCGAGTTGTATAAAACTATGGAGGCAGATGCTTCGCCAACTGTAAAAGGGCTTCAAGGCGATGAAAAGAGAAGGGTATTCAGGGAAAATGAGGCATTGTTTCTCGAAACACTTATTAACGCAAGATTACAGATGCAAGAGGCAAAAAATATTGGAATAAGGGCCTCTGATGAAGAACTTCAGGAGACTATCAACAGCATAAAAAAGAAATATGCAATGTCAGAGGCTGCCTTCAGCGAATCTCTGAAGGGCGAGGGTTTCACCTATGAAGAATACAGGAAAAGGCTCAGTGAGCAGATAATTGTCAGCAAGCTTGTCAATATGCAGATAAGAAACAAGATTGTCATAACCGATGAAGATCTCAAAAAATTCGTCGCTGAAAATAAAGAGGCATTGGAAGATACGGAGAGCTATAGAATAAGCCAGATATTATTCAAGAAACAAAAAGACGCCGACCAAGGCAGGCTTGAAGATAGAGCCGGAGAAGTGCTCAAAAAAATAGAGCAGGGCGGGAATTTCAACGACCTTGCAAAACAGTATTCCGAGGACCCATCTGCAAGCGCCGGCGGTGATTTGGGTGTATTGAAAAAAAGCCATCTGAACAGGAATTTCATAGACGTTATATCCGGGATGAAGCCTGGCGACGTCAGCAAACCGTTCTGGACTGAGAGTGGTCTTCATATCATTAAACTTGAATCCAGGGTGGAGGCCAAAAATAAGGATGAGATGATGGAAGAAGCAAAGAGGATGCTTGATAATAAGATTTTTACTGAAAAATATAATGCATGGATAAAATCGCTCAGGGAGAAGGCATTTATCGAGGTAAAGCCTTAAGGCGTATGTTTATGAAAACTCTGAAAATAGGAGCGCTTGCCTCTGGCCGGGGGTCTAATTTCCAGGCTATTATTGATTCAATTGAAACCGGCTGCATCCACGCCCAGATACTTGTGCTTATAACAGATAACCCAAAGGCCTTCTCGATTGAGAGGGCCAAAAAACATGGGATAGAGTATCTTGTCATGCGTCCAAAGGACTACAGCTCACGGGATGAATACTTCAGGGACATTGCATCCGAACTGAAGAAAAGGGGGGTTGAACTGGTTATCCTGGCCGGTTTTATGAGAGTAATCGGAAAGCCTTTGCTGGCTGCTTACCCTGACAGCGTTATGAATATACATCCGGCCCTTTTGCCTTCATTTCCAGGACTGCATGGACAAAAACAGGCCAACGATTATGGAGTAAAGATATCCGGGTGTACAGTGCATTTTGTGGATGAAGGGATGGATACCGGACCTGTCATCATTCAGGCGGCGGTTCCGGTAAATGACGATGACACAGAGGAAACGCTGTCTGAAAGGATTCTCAGACTCGAACATAAGATATTTCCAGAGGCCATTAAAATGTTTTCTGAGGGCAGGCTTGAGATACACGGCCGCAAGGTCAGGATCAAAGGCGCGGCTTTTGATGACAGGCCTTTTATTAACCCGCTGCCGGGGAAATAAAAAGAGAGAACATGGTCCGGATTTCCAGTGGAAGACTCAAGGGGCGAAAGGTTGCTGCCTCAAAAAAAATCTTCACCTCATCTGACGGCGACGAACTCAGACCAACATCTTCAAAGGTCAGGGAAGCCATATTTGACATAGTGCGGGCTGAGATAGATCACGCATTGTTTCTGGACCTTTATGCCGGGACAGGCGCTGTGGGGTTAGAGGCATTATCAAGGGGCGCTGAAAAGGTTTATTTTGTTGAAAGCAGCCTTGTGCGGGCAAAGGCGATTACGGATTATATCCGCAAGACAGGACTGGATGACAGGGCCGCTGTGTATCGGGAAAAAGCTGAAACTTTTTTGCAGAGGGCTATGAGAACAGGGCTGAAATTTGATATTATATTTGCTGATCCCCCATATCAGTCTGATGAAATTGAGAGGGCGCTCCCCTGTATTGCGAAATACAGCATGCTGAAAGACCATGGATGCATCCTGGTTGAGCATTTCTCCAAAACAGCGCTTCCTGCTCATATGCAGAATATCAAAAAGACAAAAGATTATAAGTACGGCGGCACAATAATAACATTATACAGGAAAGAACAATGAAGAAAAAAATCGCGATTTATCCGGGAACATTCGACCCTTTTACAAACGGACATCTTGACCTTGTCATACGAAGTCTTGGGATTTTTGACGAGGTGATCGTGGCCCTTGCCCCCAGCCTGAAAAAAATCCCTCTTTTTACTATTGAAGAGCGGCTTTCTCTGATAGAAAAGACATTAAAAAAATATGACAGAGTCAGATGCGAAGTCTTTGACGGGCTTCTTGTTGATTATGTAAAAGAGAAAAAAGGCGTCGCTATTATCCGCGGTTTAAGGGCTGTTTCGGATTTTGAATATGAACTTCAGATGGCGCTCATGAACAGGCGTCTGCGTTCAGAGATTGAAACGGTTTTCATGATGCCCAGTGAAGAATACTCTTACCTGACTGCAACGATTGTCAAGGAAATCGCCTTGTTGGGCGGTTGTGTAAAAGGGCTTGTGCCTTTGACTGTAGAAAAGGCCCTGAAAGAGAAATTCAAACGCATGAAAGGCAAGAACTGCTGAGAGAGTTGTTATTATTTTGAGACTGTCGATAATTCAGGGAGTATAATATTTTTTCTTTTTCTTTAAGTATTCCTGTTCTACATATCCACCAAAGTCATGCGGATATTTGTAGTCTTTCCCATGGCCTAACTTCCCGGCTCCTGGATAATGGCTGTCCTTCAGGTGATTCGGCGTCTCCAGGGTCTGTTCATTTTTGATATCTTCAAGGGCAGCCTCGATGGCCTTGTAACAGGCGTTGCTTTTCGGGGCATTGGCGATATAGATAGCTGCCTGCGCCAGGGGTATTCTTGCCTCCGGCATGCCGATGAACTCAACTGATTTTAAGGCGGATATAGCGACGACTAAGGCCATAGGGTCTGCGTTTCCGACGTCTTCGGAGGCGCAGATAACAATCCTTCTGGCAATAAACCTGGGGTCTTCTCCGGCGTATATCATCTTTGCGAGGTAATATACCGCAGCATCAGGGTCAGAACCGCGCATACTCTTTATGAAGGCGGATATTGTATCGTAATGCTGGTCTCCTTTTTTGTCATAGAACACCACCTTTTTCTGGATGGATTCCTCTGCAATGGGGAGTGTTATATGGATGCATTCATCTTTGTCAGGCACGGTTGTGAGCGCTGCTATTTCAAGGGCTGACAATGCCTTTCGGCCGTCTCCATCCGACATCCCTGCTATATGCCGCAAGGCGTCTTCCGGGACAGATATCCTGAGATTGCCCAATCCGCGTTCTTTATCAGCGAGGCTGTTGCGGAGTATCTTTAGTATGTCTTCTTCTGAAAGAGGTTTTAATTCGAATACCTGACTCCGGGAAAGCAGCGCGGAGTTCACATAGAAGAAAGGGTTCTCCACTGTAGCGGCTATCAATGTGATATTCCCTTCCTCGACGTCCGGCAGCAGGGCGTCCTGTTGGAGTTTATTGAACCGGTGAATTTCATCGAGGAATAGAATCGTGCGCATACCCCCTGACTTGCGTGCCCGGGCTGCCTGAATGATCTTTCTCAACTCATCCAACCCGGCAGTGGCCGCGTTCAGCCATTCAAAATGCGCCCTGGTCTTTTCGGCTATTACCTTTGCCAGCGCTGTCTTGCCTGTGCCTGGCGGACCGTAGAGGATCAGGGAGGTTATCCTGTCAGCTTCGATTGCCCTCCTTAAGAGCTTGCCTTTGCCTAAAATATGCTCCTGCCCAACGTATTCATCGGTGTTCCGGGGACTCATGCGAAAGGCAAGGGGTTCTTTTACAGTTTTGTCATTAAAAAGTTCCATGTTGAAATGTAACCCTTTTTTGCCTTGGCTGTCCAGCCTTATGGTAAAATGAACAACTCACAATTTTATAATTATACAGGATATAAAGAATGAATAATCTTACAACGGAGTCTCGTAGAACAGGCTATTTTTTTATCCTTTTCGCCATACTTCTCTGGAGTTCAATCGGCATTCTCGTAAGATTATCAGAAGTTGAAATTCATGTCCTCATTTTTTATTCTCTGCTTGTGTCCATAATGATACAGGGAGTTGTTGTCTCGCAAAAAAAATACCGGGGGGAAATTACAGGACTGAAAAAACTTTCCTATCCTTTTATCCTGGGAATTGTTTCAATGCTGAATAATTTCACGTTCTTTTATGCCTTCCAGAATACCACGATCGCAAATGCAGTACTCACTCATTATACCGCTCCTATCATTGTTGCGTTTCTTGCGTCAGCATTTTTAGGGGAAAAGGCGACGCTGAGGTTGATAACAGCCATGGTTATTGCTTCAGCAGGACTATGGATTCTTCTGAACGGTTTCTCTGTAGGCGAGGCGCATGGATATGGTCTGGCTGCCGGACTTGCCTCGGGCCTTTTTTATGCGATTATCATCATCCTCTCCAGAAGCTATTCCAGACATTTTTCCCCTGTAGTCCTGTCTTTTTGGGCTAATACTTTTATCGTGGTCATGCTTTTGCCTTTTATACGAGCAGTTCCCTTGCATGCCTGGAGGAGTTTTCTGGTCATGGGAATCGTGCATTCCACTATTGCGCCAATCCTCTATTTTAAAGGTCTCCAGACAGTAACGGCAAACAGGGCTGCGGTGCTTGGGTATATCGAGCCTGTGAGCGCAATACTTTTAAGTATGCTATTGTTAAATGAAAAACCAGGGATATACTCTGCTTTCGGAGGTGTTCTGATACTTTTTTCCGGCTATTTAACAATGAAGGGTGAAGACTGACGTGAAGACAAACATTAGCGCCGGCAATTCAGCGTTTCAGAAAGACTTGCTGCTGTCTTTCTGTGGAAGAGAATCGTTAAATGAAAGTCTGTGAAATATTTACCGGTATTCAGGGAGAGTCTACCTTTGCAGGTCTGCCCTGCACCTTTATAAGACTCAGCGGGTGCAACCTCAGGTGTGTATACTGCGACACAAAATACTCTTATGACGAGGGCGTTGAGATGGAGGTTGGAGATATTGCGGCCCAGGTTTCCTCAGCAGGAGTGCGGCTGGTGGAAATTACCGGCGGCGAACCCTTGCTCCAGGGACAGGAAACTATTTCCCTGATGAGAGAATTGTTGGACAGAGGCTATGAGGCGCTGGTTGAAACGAACGGATCAATGAATATAGGAGAACTCGATAAACGTGCGACAATTATCCTTGACATGAAGACTCCAGGCAGCGGCATGAGCGATAAAATGGATCTCACAAACCTGGAGATGATAAAAAATACTGATGAAGTGAAATTTGTGATATGCAGCAGGGATGACTATGAATGGTCAAAAGAGATCGTCTCGCGATATGGGCTTGAAGAAAGGTGTAAGGTATTGTTTTCTCCGGCTTTCGGAATGCTGCGCCCCAGAGACCTTGCTGCGTGGATTATTGAAGACAGGCTGCGTGTCAGGCTGAATATACAGATCCATAAATACATCTTTGACCCTAATGAGAGAAGGGTTTGATTTCCTCCCCTTTATGTGTGGATGAGGAAAATTCTCAGCTTTTTCAACCAGCCCAATATTGACACTCAACAGGTTTAATGTTAAGATTTTCATATGCTGAGAAAGTCGGTAGTTCTATTTTTGTTGCTTTTTATTGCTGAGGCTGTTTCCGCGGATATTTATAAATATGTAGATGAAAACGGTGTTGTCTGCTACACGGATGCGCCTTTCGGAAAAAAGACACAAAAAGTCCTGGCGCAAAAAACTAAAATCGAAAAAGACCCCCTGGTTTTTCAGACTGACTATAGTTATTACATTCAGAAGGCCGCACAAAAATATGAGATCGAGCCGGAACTGATACATGCCGTTATCAGGACTGAATCAGACGGCAACCACAGGGCGATATCAAAAAAAGGCGCTATGGGACTCATGCAGCTTATGCCTTCAACTGCGAATGATATGAATGTCGGAAATCCCTTTAATCCTGAGGAGAACATAGAAGGCGGAACAAGATATCTGAGGTATCTTATCGAGAAGTTTAACGGGAATCTGACCCTTGCGATTGCAGCTTATAATTCAGGGCCAAAGACCGTTGAAAGATATGGAAACGTTCCCCCTATTACAGAGACAAGACAGTATGTCAACAAGGTGTTCTCTTTATATAACGGCAAAAGGAGTTACCCTGTTTCCGGTCCCTCGGCAAATTCTCAGGGCAGGCCCGCAGCAATCTATAAGGTTGTTTTGGAAGACGGCACAATCCTTTTTACGAATTCAACGCTTGAAAGAAAAGGCAAGATAAGATTATAGATGTCTTCTGATACAGCCTCTCTTCGGAAACAGATTCTGGAGTTCAAGGAACAGAAACACGCGATTATCCTTTCCCATAATTATCAAAGGGATGAAGTGCAGGATATTGCCGACTTTGTCGGTGATTCCCTGGAGCTTTCGAGGATAGCTGCCGCCAAAGAATGTGAAATGATCATCTTCTGCGGCGTGCATTTTATGGCCGAGAGCGCTTCGATCCTTTCCCCTGATAAAATAGTCCTGTTGCCTGAAGCGGACGCTTTATGCCCAATGGCCGACATGATACATGTTGATTCCCCGAGACCGGCTATAAAGAGCCGGCCGGGGTTTGATAATCCGCCTGCATATGTGTTCCCGCCCGAATTTACCTTGAGAGATATTAAAAAGCAGTATCCGGGAGCGCCTGTTGTGGCATATGTCAACACAACAGCAGAGGTGAAGGCTGAAAGCGATATCTGCTGCACATCCGCCAATGTTGTAAAGGTCATAGAATCTCTCCCTGGTGATGAAGTAATCTGCATACCCGATAAAAATCTCTCTTTGTGGGCGGCAAAGAATACAAAAAAAAAGGTAATTGCATGGGACGGTTTCTGTCATGTTCATGAGAGGGTAACGACGGAAGATGTTAAAAAGGCGAGGGCAGAGCATCCCCGCGCGCTTGTTCTGGCGCACCCGGAATGCAGGCTTGAAGCGCTTGAAATGGCTGATCATGTAACGAGCACCTCCGGCATGCTCCGATATGCGCATGCATCTGATGCAACAGAGTTTATTGTCGGCACCGAGATCGGACTTATGCACAGGCTTCGCCAGGAGAATCCCGGAAAAGTTTTCTACCCGCTCAGAAAAGATATGATCTGTCCGAATATGAAGAAGACAACGCTGAAGAGCATACTCAGGGCATTTCAGGAAAATACCTATATTGTCAAAGTCCCTGAAGAGATCGGAGCGCCGGCAAAAAGGGCATTGGATAGAATGCTCGAGATAAAATAAACCTCCTTGCCACAGAGATAACGGGGAGGTTTATTTCCAATTTCAGGATGTATTCTAACAGACACGAAGAACATGACAGAGCCTGCCTAATATAGACCCAATTATGTTTAAAGCTTGATAAATGTAGAGGGGGGTTTCTATAATATTCAACCATTACGGGGTATTCTATGGAAAATCAGACAAAAAAAATCGCATTGATAATCGGGGGAAGTCGTGGTATCGGGCGTGCAGTTGCTTTACGGCTGGCTGATTCCGGCTTTGATATATGGCTGACTTACAAGAGCAATCACCCTGCCGCTGAGTCCGTAAAGGCTGATATAGAAAAAAAGGGGATGATGTGCAAACTGCTCTGTTTCGATATCTCAAATTATGAGGAAACCGTAGCGGCGCTGGGAAAACTGACCGAAGAATCGGCGCCTTACGCACTTGTTTATAACGCCGGAATCAGAAAAGATAATCTTTTGATGTGGATGACAAAAGAGGAATGGGATTCCGTCCTTTCCACTAATCTGGACGGTTTTTTTAATGTAACCCGTACGGTCCTGTTTTCGATGTTAAGGGCCAAAGAGGGGCGTATTGTTGTTGTATCTTCGACCTCGGGACAGATCGGACAGGCGGGCCAGGTCAATTATTCCGCTTCAAAGGCGGGTTTGATAGGGGCGGCCAAGGCCTTGGCGCGCGAGGTGGGTAAAAGGAACATTGCGGTAAACGTTGTTGCCCCGGGGTTTATCGAGACTGAAATGACGGAAGGCATTCCAGGGGAACGGGTACTACCCCTCATTCCCCTTGGCAGGCTGGGCAATACGGAAGATGTTGCAGCTGTGGTCAATTTTTTGTGTGCTGAAAAAAATATGTATATTCACGGGGAGGTTATAGCTGTCAACGGAGGCCTGTCAATGTAGGTTGTTTTGGACCTTTCCGGTCCATTGTCTGCGGCCCCTTCCGGTTATTAAGTGGAATGAAGAAATATGACGATGTAGTTGTCGGAAGCGGCGTAAGCGGACTTGCCATGACCCTTTTCCTTGCGATGAACGGCCGCAGAGTTTTATTGCTCGAAAAAAACCACCGCATCGGAGGGTCTCTTTCAGTTTTTACGAGAGACGGCGTTCCCTTTGATACTGGTTTTCACTTTACCGGCGGGCTGCAAAAGGGCGGGTTGCTTTATGAGATGCTGTCCGCGCTGGGGATCTATGATTCCATTGAGCCGGTTTTTCTTCCTGAGGACAACGCCAACTCTTTTTTTCTGGAATCCGAAAACAGGCTGTATAAAATTCCCTACGGCTTTCCAGGGTTGCGGGAAAGGTTAAAGGGTTATTTCCCGTCCGAGGCGGCTGCTATAGACAAATATTTCGACAAAGTAATTCAGGTGTGTGCGCAAACTCCTTCGATGAACCTTCGCAATCCGGCAATGAATCAGGGCCACATAGATGAAGATTTTATGACCCTGGATGAAGTGTTAAATGGTCTGACAGGCAATAAAGTTTTGAAGGCCCTGCTGTCCGGCTTTGCCATGTGCTACGGAGTCAAACCACAGGAGATCACCTTCGCCAATCACAGCAGGATCTGCCTCGGTCTTTATGAGTCTGTTGCGCGCATTCATGGCGGCGGCAATGCGCTTATAGAGGCGTTTCAAAAACGGTTTCAGGACTTTGACATAGAGGTCTCCTGCGGGACCACTATTGCGGAAATGGCTGATATCAGGGACAACCGCGTGGGCAGGTTCATACTGAACACAGGGGAAGAGATTGAGTGCGAAAATTGCGTCTTTACGATCCACCCAAAAGAGATTTTGAAACTCATCCCTGAGGGGGTATTGAGCAAGGCCTTTATCAGCCGTGTCTCTTCTTTCGAGGCTTCTACCGGATTTTTTGCCTTGTTCGCAACCCTGGATCCCGGCTGCGGCGATGAGGGAATAGATAATTCGATTGTCTCTATTTTCCCGCACACTGACATAAACCAGATCCTTGATCCCGGATACGAGGGGCTGGGCGCCTTGGTGCTTCTCAGGTCTGTAGAGGAAGTAAACGGGACGAGGAAACACATTATCAATATCCTCGAAACCTCTTTTTTTGAACACGTTGAAGTATGGAAAGACACCAGGAGAGGTCTGAGACCGCAGGCCTATCTGGATTATAAACTTCAGAGGATTGAGAGCATCAGGGAACGTATATTCAGTGTCCTGCCAAAATACAGAGACTGTCTCAGGGTTGTTGATGCGGCCTCAGTACTTACCTTCAGGGATTATCTGCACAGTCCCGACGGGTCTGCATACGGCATAAAACAGAAGGTCGGGCAGTATAATCTGTTTGGGAAACTTCCCCTGCGAAACGTATTTGCGGCCGGCCAAAGTTCTCTCCTGCCGGGAATAATAGGCGCGATGATGTCGTCCTTTTTTGTGGGCAGGTCTATTATTAAAGAAGAAAAATACGCAGGCTTTGTGGGCCGTCATCTATGAAATCAAACAGGGTTGTCATTACAGGAGCAGGCGCGGTCTCCCCTTTCGGCTGTGATGTGGAAGCTCTCATGGCAGGGATTGAGCAGGGGAGGAGCGCGGTGCGCTTCATGGAAGGCTGGGACCAATATATCGGTCTCAGGAGCCATGTCGCAGCAACTGCAGAGATAAAAGACGAACGGGCAATTCCCCGCCAGAAAAGGCGTTTCATGGGGCGTATGAGCATTTTTTCAGCCCAGGCCGCCGAGCAGGCGCTCGTTGATGCGGGCATAGACCCTGCTATGGTCCCACAGATGAAAATGGGGTGTGCAATCGGCTCTACCATGGGCAGCGCAAAGAGTATCAACGACGCCTTTGAAATCATGCTGCCTCATAAGGACATCAGCCAACTCAATTCCTCGATGTTTTTTCAGTGCATGTCCCACACTGCGGCAGCGAATGTTGCACAGTACCTTGAACTGACAGGATATATCATGGCCACCTCTGCTGCCTGCGCTTCGTCTCTTCAGGCGATCGGCGCAGGATATGACCTTGTGAGGTTAGGGAGACAGGACGTCATGCTCTGCGGAGGCTCTGAAGAGGTGCATCCGACTGTCACAGGGTCTTTCGATGTGCTTATGGCCACTTCAGCAGGCTTTAATCATGCCCCCTCAAAGACGCCGAGGCCTTTTGACCGGGACCGGGACGGTCTTGTCTGCGGTGAGGGGAGCGGCGTTGTTGTTTTAGAAAAATACGAACGGGCGATCAAAAGGAATGCCAGGATTTACGCGGAGATTACGGGTTATAATACCAATGGAAACGGTTCGCACGTCAGTCAATCCAACAGGGAGTCTATGGTACGATGCATGAAACAGGCGTTGCGCGACGCCGGCATTGTCCCCGGAGAGATCGACTACATAAATGCGCACGCAACAGCGACCCTGCAGGGAGACAAGGAGGAGGCTGAGGCCATCAAAGAGGTCTTCGGCGCTTCTGTCCCTGTCAGCAGTCTCAAGGGCTATATCGGTCATACACTTGGGGCCTCGGGCGCGATAGAGCTTATCGCCTCGTTGCGCATGATGCAAAGAGGCGTTATTTATCCGACGCTGAATCTTGAAAACATAAGCCCTGACTGCGCTGGAATAAATCATGTCACTGCTTTGGTCACAAAAAACATAGAGGTGATATTGAAAAACTGTTTTGCCTTCGGCGGCATAAATGCGGCGCTGGTCTGCAGGAAGGTATGAAATTAATCAATGAGGTGAAAGAATGACTGAAGAGGAGATTATAGAGAAGACCAATAAGGTGTTTGAGGAGTCCTTTGAGATAGAAAAGGAAAGATTGCAGCCGGGCGCGCATATCTTTAACGACCTGGGACTGGACAGCCTTGATATAGTGGATCTGGTCGTTGCGCTCCAGAAGAGCTTTGGAGTGAATATCAGGAACGAGGAGAAAATCCGGGACATACGCACACTGCAGGACGTGTATCAGTTTATTTCCACGATAAAAAATGCCGGTGGCGGGAAGGCTTCCTGACGGATGGGTCGGATGAAGCTCATCATAATGAACGCGTATTTCTATGTGTTATTTCTCATATCTTCTGCGATCGTTATCCCTTTGCTTTTTCTCTATGTAGTTTTTTTGTCCCTCTTCCTGCAAAACCGCCGTGTCATGAAGAGGTTCCGGCGTTGCATCAGCTGGTACGGCAGGGTTATGACCTCTGTTCCTTTTCCATTTATCAGACTCCGCTACGAGGATTGTTCCGGTGGAGGCGCTGACGGGGGCTGTATCTTTGTCTCTAATCACAGGGCTGCCTCCGATGCCTTTCTTATGTGCGTGCTTCCCCATGAGGCGGTTCAGGTGGTCAATACCTGGCCTTTTTATATTCCGGTCATCGGCCGTTTTGCGAAGATGGCGGGATACCTGAACATCAAAAAGATGACGCCTGAACTTTTTAATGAGAGGGCCGAGTCCCTGCTTGCCGAGGGCGTTTCGATAATTTTTTTCCCTGAGGGGACACGTTCGGGAAGCAGGGAGATGGGCCCATTTCACGGCGCCGCCTTCCGTCTGGCCCTCGGATCAAAGGCGCCCATAGCGCCTATTTGCATTGTGGGAAATGAGAATATTCCGCCGAAGGGGTCTTTTCTTTTGCGGTCAGGCACAATCAGGGTGCGCAGGTTGCCTGCGATACGCTGGGAAGAATACAGGCATTTCAGTGTGTTTGCGCTTAAGAACAGGGTGAGGTCAATAATAGAAAGCGAGTTGTCTTTGATGGAGAACAGGGCATGAAGAAATTCTCTCCTTTATACAGGGGGCTGGAATTTTCAGGCACGGAGGAGATCAAGGACGCCCAGGAAAAACTTTTTAGTGACCATCTGCGCTGCCTCGTCAGTAATTCCCCATATTACAGAAGGACGCTGAGCGGCATTGACATAGATAATACCGGGCTTGACCACCTGTACGAACTGCCGTTTACCGAAAAAGCGCACTTTGAAAAATGTTGCGATGATTTTCTTGCAGTCCCTTTTTCGAAAATAGTTGATATTGTTTTTTCCTCCGGGACTACCGGCGCACCTACCAGGATTATGTATACGGAAAACGACCTCAAAAGACTCGCCTACAATGAGGAAATCTCTCTGGCGGGCTGCGGTATTTCGGCAGAGGATATAGCACTTCTTACCTGCACCCTCGACCGGTGTTTTATCGCCGGCCTGGCCTATTTTCTGGGGACGAGAAACCTGGGCGCGGCTGCTGTGAGAAACGGCCTCAACAGTGTTGCGAGCCATCTTGAGACCATGCTGAGGGTCAACCCCACTGTCATCGTCGGGGTCCCTTCTTTTTTACTTAAACTCGGGCAGTATCTTGTTTCAAAAGGTATTGAGCCACGGGGAATCGGCGTATCGAAATTGATTTGTATCGGCGAACCAATAAGGGACAAAGATATGTCTCTTCTGAAAATGGGCGCGCACCTCGAGGACATATGGGGAGCTAAGGTTTTCTCGACCTATGCCTCTTCCGAAACCATCACGTCTTTTTGTGAATGTGAAATGCAGGCCGGTGGGCATCTCCATCCTGACCTTGCTGTCGTTGAGATCGTTGATGATATGGGCAAGGTCCTGCCCTGCGGAAAAACAGGAGAGGTTGTGGTGACGCCGCTCTCCATAGAGGGCATGCCTCTGCTGAGGTTCAAGACCGGCGATGTGAGTTTCCTTATTGATGAGCCTTGCAGCTGCGGCCGTTTTTCTCCCCGGCTTGGGCCTATTATCGGAAGAAAAAAACAGATGATCAAATACCGGGGCACAACCCTCTATCCGCAGGCCATTTACTCTGTGCTGGCTGAGATCCCCGGCATCAGTGAATATTACATCACGCTGTCCAGTGATTACGATCTTTCCGATCAGATAAGGATATGTGTATCGGTCGGTAACAGCGCCTGTTCAGCAGAGAGTATCGCAACTGAACTCCAGGCCCGTTTGCGGGTCTGTCCTGAGGTGGTCATCGCAAGCGAGGAGCAGGTGAGGGCACAGGTGTATTCGGGGAATTCGCGGAAATTAGTCAGATTAATAGACAGGAGAGAGAAAAATGGAGAGTTGTAGAAGTCGCATGTACGGCGCTGAATTTTCACCGGAGGATATCGCCGAGGCGGCAGGCAGCGGCAGGCTGCTTTCAGTGGAGGTTGAATTTTCGCGCCGGTGTAATTTTAACTGCATCTACTGCTACGCAAAAGACGATCTTAATTACGAGGGTGAGATGACAGCAGATGAAATCAGGGATGTGATACTGCAGGCTAAGGACCTGGGGGCGAGAAAGATCATAATATTGGGCGGAGAACCGATGATATACCCTCATATCCTTGAGATGCTTGCATTCATAAAAGCAGAGGGCCTGCATATAGAACTCTTCACCAACGGAACAGGCATTGACGCAGGAACTGCGCGGATATTGCGCGGCCACGGGGTTGCGGTGGTGCTGAAAATGAACACCTTTGATGAGAATATGCAGGACATGCTCTCAGGGAAAAAAGGCGCCTATTTCCAGATACATGAGGCCTTCTGTAATCTGAAGGCTGCTGGCTATCCCTCTGAGGCGCCCCTTGGTATCAGCACTATTATCTGCAACCAGAACATCGATGAACTCGAACGGATGTGGGAGTGGCTGAAGGACCAGGGCGTCACCCCTTATTTTGAAATGATCACGCCGCAGGGCAATGCCAAAAAAAATGACCTGCTGTATGTTGATACAGAGCGTGTCCATGCATTTTTCCGCAGGATAGCTGAGATAGACAGGCTGAAATACGGACGTCACTGGGAACCGCAGCCGCCTTTAGTTGGCGGTGAATGCCTGCGGCACCAATTCTCCTGCGCAATCAATGCATACGGTGATGTCCAGCCCTGCGTGGGGGTTACCATACCTGTCGGGAACATCAGGCAAAGGAAACTGGCGGACATTCTTCTGGACAGCGAGGTAATCCAGGACCTGAAGAACTATAAACAGACTATCAAGGGGCCCTGCAGCGAATGTTCCAGTCTGGACAGGTGTTACGGCTGCCGTGGGGCGGCCTTCCAGTTGACCGGAGACTATCTGGCTTCTGATCCCCTGTGCTGGAGGAATCAGGACAAACAGGACGATATTTTCAGGCTGCCGATTGACGCCTCCCAATTAGTGCCTCATAAACCTCCCATGCGTATAGTCAATAAACTGCTCAGGGTGGGGGAAAGGGAATCCACAGCAGAAGTTGTTATAGCAAAAGACACGATATTTGTCTCTGAGGAAGGCAGGCTTGAGGAGGCCTATTATCCGGAACTTATTTCACAGGCGATTGCAGCACATAATGGGTTCAAGAATTTAGGGAACGGTAAAAACGGCTCAAAGGGTTTTCTTCTGGGCGTAAAGAATCTGGAGATTATGGGGAGCGCTGGAGTTGGCGATACGCTGAGTGTTTATACCTATAAAGTCGCAAAATATGGGGAATTCGGTGTAATCAAGGGGGAGATTTTCAAGGGAAAGGACATGATAGCCACAGGTGAAATAAAGGTCTGGCATGGTGAAAAATAAAATGGAAATGAAAAAAACTATCGTACTTTTGATTGTGCTTTCCCTGTTTTCTCCAGCGGTCATCGCCCCCCGGGCCGGCGGCGAGACAAAGGGCGGCCCGGATGGAAAGAATGGGCTATCTGCCAAAGAAGTTGAAATACAGGAACTGCTTCGCACAATAGGGGAAAAGGTTTCCGGCTTCAAGAGCCTGAAGACGGACTTTGTCCAGGAGAAAGACCTGGCGATGTTCAAGAAAAAGATCGTGCTCCGGGGCCGTATCTATATGCAAAAGCCCAACAGGCTGGCCTGGCATGTAGACAAGCCGGTTAAATATTCAGTGGTCATCACTGATAAGGCGATCCGGCAGTGGGACGAAGATACCAATCAGGTACAGGAGCTCTCTCTTTCAAAAAATCCGATATTCAAGAATGTCGTCAATCAGTTGTCTGTATGGTTTTCAGGGGAATACGGCGCTCTTATGGCCGACAACACTGTCAGCGTGTTGCAGCAGCATCCCCTGATTATTGAGTTTGTTCCGAATGAGAAGAACATTGCGCGGAAGATGATCAGGAGCATCACGATAACATTCAGGGATGATGAAAAATATCTGAAGAAGATAAAAATTCATGAGATGAGCGGCGATACGACCACGCTGGACTTTTCCAATACCCTGCTGGACGCGCCTGTTGAAAACAGCTTTTTTGAGGTAAGGCGTGTTTGACAGGTACTTTGACCTGCTTTCCGGTTTTATGAAGGGCAACAGGAAGTTTGTGCTTGTGGGCGTAATATTTTTGACACTGGCAGCAGTCGCCGGGCTTTTATTTGTACAGTATGACGGTAATGTTGATATGATGCTCCCCCCTGACAGGGACATTGACCGCAGCATGAGTTTTCTGCGGGACTCGAATCTCTCCGACAAGATCGTTGTCTCTCTTTCACTCACATCCGAGGAAGCAGGCAAGAAGGACCTGTTTAACGCAGTCGACCAGCTGGCTGCCTCCCTCTCTCCTCCATTATTTGGCAAGGTGACAACCGGTTTTTCGGTTGCGAATGTGATGGACGGTTTTTTTTTGAATTATGCCCCGCAGATACTTACTGAAAAAGACCTGACCGCTATTGACCTCCGGATAAACACTGCCTCAGTTTCCGAAAAATTAAAGAGGATATATATACAGTCTTTGAAACCTGAGAGTGTTTTTATGACTCCGATGTTTCGGGCAGACCCTCTCGGCATAAACTTCCTTCTTATGGATAAGTTAAAGGCCCTTCCGGCTTCAATGGGATATGATGTTGCTGTCGAGGACGGTCATTTTATCAGCAGCGACGGCCGCCATGCCATGATGATAATTCAAACGCCTGTGAAGATGACGGACGCTCCAAACTCCAAAAGGCTTTTGACTGCGCTTTACGAAAAGCTCGGGAGTTTGCCTGGCTATGTCTCTGCCGATGTTGTAAGCGGGCACAGGCATACTGTCAGCAACGAAACCGTGATCAAGCGTGATATCAGACTGCTTTCGATCATGGTTTCAATTGTTTTTCTGCTGCTTTTTTTTGCTGTATTCAGGGACATGAGAGTTGTCTTTGTATATATTATTCCGCTTCTTGCGGTCATTCTGGCTATCAATATTTCCTGGTTTTTTGCCGGGAAGCTCTCCTATCTGGTTATCGGGTTCGGAACTGCGATTGCAGGCATATCTGTTGATTACGGCCTCATGGTATATGTTTCATCCAGAAAAGGCGTTGACCCATCCCGGACACTGAAACTTGCGAAGCTTTTGTGCGTTGACGCGATAACTTCGGTGTTCGGATTTTATGTGCTTTACTTCTCCAAAATCCATGGATACCACCAACTGGCCCTTTTTTCGATACTGTGTATTGTAATCTCTCTCTTTTTTGCGCTCTTTATTCTGCCCCAAACCCTGCAATGGAAGAAATATCCCGAGATCAAACCGCAGGGGATAGTTGACAGGTTTGAAAGAAACCCGTGGCTCAGAAATTTAAGTATCGGGCTCTGGGCTGTCCTGACCTTAGCTGCGATAGTTCTGTCTTTCAATGTCAGGATTGAAAGCGACATTAAACAACTCGATGGCAGCGGACCTGAAGTAGTAAATGCAGAAAAAAACTTTCATGCGGTCTGGGGAGGAAATACCGGCCAGGCGATTTTCGTGGTCACGGGCAAGACCTTTGAGGAGGCGATGAAGACTAATGACGCCATATTTCAAAGGGTCGCAGAAGTTGCTGCTACAGACCGTTTTTTGAGCCTGTCTATGTTCTGGTCTTCTGAGGAAACAAGGAGAAAGAATGTCGACAACTGGAACAACTTCTGGAGACAGGGAAGGGAGGCGAGGCTTAGAGGTCTTATTAAAAGTGAATCGCCGAAGCATGACTTTTCCAAAGATGCCTTTTCCCCATTTTTTGACAACTTATTTAAAGTCGCTGACTTTAGCAGCGCTGATAACGAGTTCATGGCGAATGTAAAAGAGCGGTTTGTGCAGCAAAGGCCGGAGGGCTGCAGGATACTGTCCTTTTTCCCTGATGAAAAAGAGTTTGTAAAAACCATGTCGGACTTGAGCAGAGTCCATCCAGGAACATTTGTTGTCTCAGGCCGTGCCCTGTCCGAATCCATATCCAGTTTCACCTCCAGGGAGGCGAAGTTTCTTGTCCCTCTTGCGATCTTATTTAATATTGTTCTGACTTACATATTTTTCAGAAATATCAAAGAAACCGTCATAGCCCTTATACCTGTTTTAACGGGAATGGTATGGCTCGCCGGACTTATGTCGTTCTTCGGCTTTCCTCTCAATGTGGTGAACATCGTGGCTGCGATCATTACCAGCGGCGTTATTGTGGACTACGGTATAGGCAGGACATATGATTACCGGAATAATCTGACTATGGGGACCGCGTTTGTCGTGTCTTTATCTGCCGCCACCAATATTATTGGCGCAGGGGCACTGCTTTTTGCCAAACATCCGGCCTTTTTTTCTACGGGTCTGGCAATGGTGATATGCATGTCTTCGGGATACCTTTCCGCCATGTTTGTGGTGCCTTCGTTTTGTAGTATGCTCTCAACACGGAAACGACAGGGAGGCGACGCATGAAGCGGCCGGCAGTCGTTCTGTGCCTGCTGGCCCTCATGATCGGCTGCGAGGGCATTCCTTTTAAGAAGTCGCTTGATGAGTCTTATTCCTCAGTCGATCCCTCTATGGTAAGGGAGCGGTTTCAAGCGAGTATTCCGGAGCGCTTCCTATTGCTGAACACCCTTGTCTTTGAGTATAATTGGAAGACCTTTTCCGGCATAGGCTTTGTTGATGTTGATACTGCTGAGAGGACCTGCAACCTTGTATCTATAAACCAGATGGGAGTGAAACTTTTCGAGTTGTCCATTGATAAGGACAGCATAAATACCCTCTTTGCCCTGCCGGAATTTACTGCAAAGGGCAATTTTGGAAAGATGGCAGGAGAAGACATCAAACGGGTCTATTTTGATCTGGTCCCCTCCAAAGAGGCTGAAATCAACAGGAAGAAATTCTCTGTAATATTCAGGCAGCAGGAGGGGGAAGGCATTGCGGAATATGTTTTTTCTGGACCGGACCAATACCTGACTGAAAAAACATATTATGAGAAGGGAGGCCCTGTGTGGCGCGTTTCTTTTTACGAATATCTTAACAGGGACGGAAAAATATATCCCGGAGGTACGATTTTGAAGAATTACCTGTATGGCTACAGATTGATCATAAGATTAAAGGAAGTCTCGGATTGAGCATCAAAAAAGAAGTTGAGAAATATATGACGGCTTTGGAGTCCTCGGCAGCTGGTGTATTGAAGGCGTGCTTCACCTTTCCTGAGGAGTTTGTCGGCTTTCAGGGACATTTCCCATCTGAAAAGATACTGCCTGGCGTGTGTCAGATACAGTGCGTTGTCTCAATGTACGAAAAAGCAGGCAAGGCCTTTTTGCTGAAAGAGATTATATCAGCGAAGTTTTTTTCGCCGGTTTTACCGTCTGAAGAAATCCTCTGCGTCTGCTCTGGGGCAGATGACAGACCTGAAGCATTTGTCGTGAAGGCCTCTGTCAGTAGGGCTGGACAGGCGGTTGCGGAATTGAAATTACGCGGGCTGATACAGGAAAAGAAAATATGAGAAACAGGAAAAGAAAGACCTATTTTGAAAGAGGCGAAGATCTGCCTGCGCCTGTTGTTGCAGAGGTCTGGAGGCGGGTGCATTTCAGTGAGATTGACGCCATGGGTATTGTCTGGCATGGAAGGTATTCCCTGTACTTCGAGGAGGCTGCCGAGGAGTTGGGCAGGATATGCGGACTTTCATACAAGGACTTTCATGAGGCAGGCCTGCGGGCGCCGATTGTTGAATTTCATGTGGACTACTACCAGTCCCTCCGTCTTGCCGAGGAGTTTAGAAGCAGGGCCTCCCTGATCTGGCATGAGGGCGCCCGCCTCAATACTGAGTTCGGCCTTTACAAACAGGACGGTTCGCTTGCTGCAACAGGATATACCGTCCAATTATTGACTGAAGCAGAAAGCGGCGAGGTCTGCATAGTCTCTCCCGCATTACTGGAGAGGTGCCGGCAACGATGGAAGACAGGCGAATTTCATCCCAGGGCATGAGAGTCGTGGCGGTCTCCTCTGAAATGCTTACGCCCTACGGACTGGGCACTGATGCCTGCCGGGACAATCTCTTTGCCGGTCAGACTGCCATTTCGAAGCTGAACAGATTTGACACGAGCGCCTTTCAGTCCAATTACGCGGCGACAATAGAGGGTCTGAAATATCATCAAAAAGATTCGTTGGTCATGCAGATGCTGACTGCATTATTTGGAAAATCCGCACCCATACCTGCTGATGCCGACCTTATAGTCGCCACGACAAAAGGGGAGATAGACCTTCTTGAGAAGAAGATACTCCAGGGGCAGAAGCACATGTTCGAAAACAGCCAGGCAGCCTTTCTTGAAAAGGTCGCTCTGCTTGCAGGAGTCAATACCAAAGGGACCCTTATCTCGGCCGCCTGCTCCTCATCCGCAGTCGGCATAGCGAGGGCTGCTGCGATGATACGGAGCGGCCGAAGCGACTGCGTTTTGGTCGTGGCCTGTGACAGCGTGACGGAGTTTGTCTATTCAGGATTTTCTTCTCTTATGGCGCTTGAAAAGATTTCTGCCATGCCTTTTGACAAAAACAGAAGCGGCTTGAGTCTCGGAGAGGCGGCAGCATTTGTGTTACTAATGAGTGAACAGAGGGCAGGGAAAGAGAAGCGGGAGCCCCTCGGTGAAGTCCTTGGCTGGGGGTTGAGCGATGACGCCAATCACATGACCGGACCTTCCCGCCAGAGTGAAGGGCTGATTATGGCCATAGGAAAGGCATTGTCCTCAGCGCGGGCAAGCGAGAGCGAGGTCGGCTTTATTTCGGCCCATGGAACAGGTACGGTCTATAATGACGCCATGGAAATGAGGGCGTTTAACTCTGTATTCAAAGATAAAAAAATACCTGTCTATTCCATAAAAGGCGGCATAGGTCACACTATGGGAGCTGCAGGGCTTGTCGAGATGATAATCGCGCTAAAGGTACTCAGAGAGGGGAAGATTCCTCCAACTGTGAATCTTAAAGAAGCGGATACTGAGGCAGAAGGATGGGTGTCTACTGAGTATCGTCTCATCCAAAAAAATTCCGTGGCGCTGATGACTAATGCGGGTTTTGGCGGCATCAATTCCGCCCTTGCGCTGGCATGATTGCTATTAGAGGCATGGGATGGATAAATAAAGAGGAATATATATGCGTCAGGCAGAATATGCCTGTCAGCTATAAGGATTTCACCTCCTTTGACGGGCTCTCACGAACGGATATATTTTCCTATACCTTTAAGAATTTCGGACGGCTTGATGAGGTCTCAAAACTTGTCTGTTACGCTGTTGCCCTTGCACTGAAGGACGCGGGAGAGGCTTATGACAGCAACCGGAAAAAAGACATGGGTCTTATCGGCACGAACGCAGACGGTTCTCTTCAGGCGGACATTGATTATTTTCGTGACTATATAGACAGCGGAAGGAAATTGTCGCGGGGCAATCTTTTTCTTTATACCCTTCCGTCAAGCCCGCTTGGCGAGGCCGCGATACATTTTGGCCTGCAGGGACCTGTATTTTATATGAGTTCAGGTCAGACCTCTTTGCTGCCGGTCGTAAGGGCCGCCTCTGAAATGCTGATGCTTGGCGAGACCCAGGCTGTACTGGCCGGGATGAACACGGAGGATCAGGCTGCATATATTGTTTTAGTGAAGGAACCGGCGCTGGGGCAGCAGGTGTTGTGCGATGTTTCGGAAGCCCTGCCTGTAATCGAAAAAGGGGGCAGCCTGCGTGAAATGGCAGAAGAATTTTTATTGATAAAGAAAGGGAAACATCCAAAGTGAAAATTAAACTTATTTACCCCAAATGGCCGAAATTAAGCAGACAGACAGAGTTCCATCTCCCACCCCACGGGCCGGTCTGTTTTGCGGCAGCTGTGCCGGAAGACGTAGAGCTTTCTTTCTGCGACGAGAATGTGGAGGAGCTGAATTTTGATGAAAAGGTTGACCTGGTAGCCATATCAGCCATGCTCACCTGCCAGATACCGAGGGGCTGGGAGATCGCAGATATATACAGGGGCTTGGGTGTGCCGGTAATCTTTGGGGGAATAGGCACGATGCTACATTCTGAGGAGACGCTTGAGCATGCGGATTCCGTGTTTCTGGGTGAAGCAGAGGGCAGGTTCGGTGCTGTGATAGAGGATGTGCGGAACAATAAACTCAGGAAGGTCTACAACTACCTGTTGGATTTCCCAGATACTCGTCTGATAGGGCCTGCCCGAAGGAGCATCCTGAAGCGTGATCTTTATAACTATCGGGGGGTGCAGATGGTTGACCTGATTCATGCCTCCAGGGGGTGCAGGTTCAATTGTTTCCCGTGCTGTACGCCTTTTTTGGGTGGACGGCAGTTCAGACCAAGAGAGATAGAGTCGGTCGTCAGTGAGCTTCAGGGTATTGACAATAACCGTCTTTTCTTTGTGGACAATTCAATGGCCCAGAATGACGAGTGGGAAAAAACCTTGTTCCGCGCCCTTATACCTCTTAAGAAAAAGTGGATCTCTCATCCTATCAAGGATGATGACGAGATCCTGGACCTGGCGGCAGAGGCAGGTTGCTGGTATGTGTACCAGGCGATCTTCGACACCTCCGACCACATAAGAAGACGGGTGAAGCGGTTGCAGGAGCGCGGCATAGGCGTCGAAGGTACGATTATTCTTGGCATGGATGACCACGACGAAGATTATATAAAACGGCTTGTGGATTTTCTCCTTGAAATCAACCTTGACCTTGCCGAGTTTACCATACTGACCCCATTTCCCCACACTCCCATTAGGGCCGACCTGGAAGCGGCAGGCAGAATCCTCCATAATGACTGGCGCAGGTATACCGGCGGCGATGTGGTCTTTCAGCCCGCGCTGATGAGCGCTGAAAAATTACAGGAGATGTATTATTACGCATGGGACACTTTTTACGGCAGTTGCAGCCAGGAAATAAAGATGGCCCAGCTCTTCATGAAGGTACTTGAAAAGGAAAAGGAGAGCGGCACATATCATCGGCAGCGGCTTGCAGGCAGAAGCTGGAAGGGAGACAAAAAAAAGGAGCAGACAAGATGAAGATACTCCTGATATCCTCAAATGTGACTGTTTCCCCCTATCCGGTTTACCCCCTCGGCGTCAGCATGATAGCCTCTGCGCTGGCCGGGGCAGGGCATGAGGTCCGGCAGTTTGATTTCCTTGAGCAGAACAGTTCCCTTGAGGCGCTTGCACAGGAGATTGAGAGTTTCGGCCCGCAATTGATCGGCATTTCAGTCCGGAATATCGATAACGTCAATCTCATGAATGAGCAATATTACATAGGAATCGTCAAGGACATTGTGATAAGGGCCAAAGAGGTCTCTGAGGCGAAGGTCATACTCGGGGGCGCGGGCTTTTCGCTCATCCCTGATTTGATTCTGCTTGAGACCGGCGCTGACTACGGCGTTGTCGGAGAAGGGGAAATGCTGATGGTCAGGTTTGCGGAGAATGCCGCCAGGGGAATCTATCCGGAAGAAAGGCTGATTGGGCCTGAGATCGGGCTTTCGGGGACTGAGATCGTCTCTGCCAGATATGACGAAAAGTTGATGGAGTATTATCTTCACAGCGGCAATATTGCCTCGATCCAGACAAAACGCGGGTGCACGCAAAAATGCGTCTACTGTTCCTACCCTGTGTTGGAAGGCTCCAGTATCCGCACCAGGGATGTCCGTGCCGTTGTCAATGATATTGAACTCCTGCGCGACCAATATAAGGCCAAATATATTTTCTTTATTGATTCCGTGTTCAACGATGCTGAAGGGGCGTATCTGGAGGTGCTCGAAGAGATGAGGAGGCGAAACATCAATATCCCGTGGACAGGTTTTTTCAAGCCCGAGGGGCTGAATGATGAAATCGTCGGGCTGATGAAAGCGACCGGCCTCATTGCCGTAGAGATAGGTTCCGATGCTGCCTGTGACATTACACTGAGAGGGCTGGGCAAGAGATTTTCATTTAAAAATGTGATTGAGTGTAACGACATCTTCAGCAGCTTCGGTATTGCGACCTCACATTATTTTATGTTCGGAGGTCCCGGAGAGACGCAGGAGACGGTACTTGAAGGCATAGAGAATATTAAGGCACTCAAGAAATGTGTCTCTTTTATATTTATGGGCATCAGGATCCTTCCCAATACCACCCTCGCGCGCATTGCGCTGAAAGAGAAAGTCCTCTCTCCGGAAAACGGAATGCTGCAGCCGGTTTACTATCTGTCGCCGATGGTCGAAAGAAAATGGCTCGAAGAGACCCTGACCAAGGCCTTTTCTAATAGCAGGCACTGTATATTCCCTCCGGACAAGGTGGACAACAGCCTCCGTATGCTCCATAAGCTGGGCTATGCAGGCACACTGTGGGACATGCTTATACCGGGCGCAAAGGCAAAAAAAAGGGAGCGGCGTGTTGCAAGGCAATAACCAAACAGACTGTATCTGGTGCGTTGTTCCTGTCTATAACAACAGGGCCACTGTGAAAGACGTTGTTGCAGGCTGTTGTTCTGTCCTGAGGAATGTTGTGGTTGTCGACGACGGCAGCACGGATGCTGACCTCCGGGCGCTCCTGTCTGATGCAAAGGTCGTTGTATTGAGGCACGATAAGAACCTGGGAAAGGGACGCGCGATACTGACTGCTGCTGAATATATAACGTCCAGGGGCGGGACGTGGATGATAACCATAGACGGTGACGGGCAGCACAAGCCTGAGGACATCAAAAATTTTCTTCCACTGCTTATTGACAAAGACCCTGCCATCATTATTGGCAGCAGAAATTTTGATACTGACAATGTGCCTGGAAAAAGCCGGTTCGGCAGACGGTTTGCAAATTTCTGGCTCCGGGTCGAGACCGGCATGTATGTCGATGATTGTCAGAGCGGGTTCCGGGCCTATCCGCTTCAATATCTCAACCAGATGAAGTTCAGGGGCGCGCATTATGATTTTGAGGCAGAGGCGCTGGCCAGGGCAGCCTGGGCAGGTCTTGCCCTGCGAACAGTGCTGATCAGTGTTTACTATCCCGCGCCTCAGAAAAGGGTGTCGAGTTTCAGACCTTTTCTGGATAATCTGCGTTTATCGCATACACATGCCATGCTTGTGGGAAGACGGCTCCTGCCTTTCCCCCACAAAAGGCTTGTCTCTGTCAGGAAAGACAATAAACTGACCCTGCTGCGCCACCCAGGGAAGTTCATCAAAATGTTATTAAAGGAAAACGTCACTCCGGGTGGACTCGCCTCTGCCGCTGCCGGGGGGGTTTTTTTGGGGGCGCTGCCTCTGCTTTTTGCCCATACGCTTGTGATCCTGTATGTGTCTAATCGTTTGCGGCTGAATAAAGTTGTCGCGGTCAATGCTCAGCATATCTGTATGCCTCCCTTTGTCCCTGCCCTCTGTATTGAGGTCGGTTATTTCCTGCGCTGGGGGCATTGGCTCTCAGATATTTCTTTTGCCACGGTCTTCAGACAGTTCTCCGACCGTCTTTTAGAATGGTTTCTGGGCTCCCTGATCGTGGCGCCGATAGCCTCTGTTTTGGTGGGTGGAGCTGTATATCTTATCGCCTCTGTCTTTCGGAAATCAACGGCAGTAAAGCGTAATGCGTGATGCGTAATGAGTGAGGAATGAGGAGTAAAGAAGAGAAAATAAAAAAGAGGGGGAACAGACTGGGGATGGCAATCTTTAAAGTCAGCCTCAAAACCTTCGGACTTTCCGGCGCATATGGTCTGTTGTATTTTGTCGGGCTCTATTACCTGATCTTCGACCGGCTTGCTGTGGCCTCCAGTATGGCCTATATCAAAAGGCGCTTCAGGAGATACAATGCAATCCGCAGGCTCGCAGGGGTCTACCGGATATTTATTAATCAGGGGAAAAATCTTATAGACCGTTACTATCTTATTTCAGGCTTGGGCGGCTTTGACATCGAACTTTACGGATATGATAAACTTAATGCGCTTTTGAGCGGGAGCCGGAAGGGTATTATACTGCTGACCGCTCATGTCGGCAACTGGCAGATGGCCATGACAGCGCTTGAAAAATTAGATAGAACGGTTTATCTGGTGATGCGGCCAGAAGATAACGCCGCAGTGAAGGAGACCCTCAATATCGATAGTGAAAAGGGAAAGATCAGGATTATTTCTTCTGATGGTTTCCTTGGAGGCGCTGTTGAAATTATGAACGCTATAGACCAGGGTTGCATCGTCTCCATTATGGGAGACCGCAGCTATGGCCGGAATTTTATGGATGCAGTTTTAATGGGTGACAAGGTGGGCCTTCCCTACGGGGCCTTCAGTATTGCGGCAGCTGCAAAGTGTCCGGTAGTTGCCTATGCTGCCCGGTATCCGTTTCAGTGGTTTGTATTTGGAGATCTGTGGGAAGGGAAGAGTTAGTTAAATCGAAATATCAAATGCAAGGGGTGTGATGATGGAAAAAACCAAAGAGGAAGAATTGGCACGCTTGAGGAAGGATTTAAAGGAGATGCTTGTAAGGGACCTGTCACTCGAAGATATTAATCCTGAAGACATCAAAGACGATGAAATTTTATTCGGTGAAGGTCTTGGCCTCGATTCTCTTGATGCCGTAGAAATAGTCGTGCTTTTGCAGCGCAACTTCGGCATCGAAGTAAAGGACATGAACAAAGGAAAAGAGATTTTTTATTCCATAGATACGCTCGCAAACCATGTCTATGAGAATATGAAAGGCCGGATTTAAAACACCCACCGTATGGAAGAAAATGAAATACTAAACGTCATAAGAAATGAACTCTTCTATGGTTCTGCGGATTACACAAAGAGCCAGCCGGACCTGTTTATTCCTCACAGGTTTAAAATGCTTGCACCATCACAGGTAGACAGCTTTCTTGAAAAAGTAAAAGAGAGTTTGAGCGAAGAAGATGAAATATTGTTGTATGTTCACCTCCCTTTCTGTTTTTCCGAATGTTTATTTTGTAATTCTTTCCCTCATAAGGCAGATAAGGAAGCTCAAAAGGACTATTTAAGTAATCTGCTGAAGGAGATTGAACTTTTAACAGTTCGCGGAGTTTTCAAAGGCAGGAAGGCAAAATGCATATATCTTGGCGGCGGAACTCCTACGTCCTTCTCCAACAACGACATAAAACTTATATTGGATAAAATCTCATCATGTATTGATTTATCTGAAAACTGTAGTGTTACTTCTGAAGCGCATCCATCTACTTTGTCTGACAAACAAAGAATAAGGGAATTAGGTGATATCGGCATAAACAGATTAAGCCTCGGTTGTCAGACCTTTGACCAAAAAGTGCTTCTACTGTGTAACAGGAAAAATACCGAGGGCCAGATTGCAAGAATTGTCAACGATGTTAAGGATACTGGTATGTCGATAAACATTGATATGATGACAGGACTTCCCGGTCAGACTATCGAAGGTGTAAAAAAAGATCTTGAGATATTGGGAGGGATACGTCCGGATTCAGTTGAATATATCAGGCATGAAATAGTAAACCCTCTTGTTGTCAAGCTGTATAAGGACAATCCAGGTCTTGTTGTTGACAATGACACGCTTTTTCAAATGGTGTGTATAACACAGGAATGGATGAGCGCAAATGGATATGAGCAAAATGGACGATTCACTGATGATACGCAGTGGGGATACAGATATTATTGGTTAAAGGAAATGCCTATCATAGCATTTGGTTCAAGGGCGCGATCATATACCAGGACGATTTGCTTTGACAAGCATGAAGAGCTTTCTGTGTATTCAAATATTATCAGAAAAGGGGGGCTGCCTGTTGGCAGATATATTTCTCTTACCCCCAAAGAGCAAATGTACCGGTCGCTTCTGCTGAATATCCAAGTGAAAAGAGGCCTCGATATAAAGCAGTTTCAGAGCAGATTTACTGCGGACCCCCTTGAGGTTTTTTCCTCGCTGTTTTCAAGGCTCAGCGGTTACGGGTGCCTTCAGCAGGAAGGCGGGGCCATAAACTTGACGAAATATGGCGCTTATTTTGTTGAGGATGTTTGTGATTATATTATTGATGCAGTATTAAAAGAGGAATCAAAATCCCTGGCAAGAACTCCTCATTCAGAAGGGGGGACATCTTCAAGGCTATGTTGACTTAGTAAAGAACCCCTGCGACAGAGACCGCAGGTTGTAGTAATTATAAAATGAAGAAATTTATAACCTTTGTTATAGCTGTTTTGCTGATATCGTCATGCAGCGGCAGTGTCAGAAAGGGTCCTTCCATGGACAGCGGACCAGCGCCCCTCCTCAGCTTTGTCTTTGACGATGGAAACGATACGGACTATCTTGTCGCGAGAGAGGTGTTTAAAAAACAGGGGGTGGCGGCAAGCTTCGCTGTTGTGACTGACTGGATAAATACAAAAAATTATCTGACTGTCTCACAGCTACTGGAGCTTCAGCGTGACGGCTTTGAGATAATGAGCCATACTGTGTCGCATCCTGACCTGAATAGTTTGAATGCTGATCAGATTGAATCTGAATTATCTGTGTCAAAGGCGGCGCTCGAAGGCTGGGGGCTCAGGGTAAATAATCTGGTCTACCCGTATAATAAAAACAACGCCATTGTCAGAGGACTGGCGGGCAGATACTACCGGTCCGGAAGGGGAGGCCGAAGCATGCTGACCCCGGCTGTTCCGGAGAGATACGAACTGAAATCATACTCGTTCAGCCATAATGTGGATAAGATGAAGGCGCTTATCGATAGGGCGGGCGCAGAAAGAAAATGGCTGATCCTTTACCTGCATAATATCGCTGTGAAAGTAAAAGTGTCTCAAAGGGACGGCGTCTTTCAGCAGGGAGAAACGCTTCTTTTCAGCCCATCCGGCGCAAGGGGAAGATACACCAAGAAACTCTTTGACTGGTTTTATTTCGTGCCTTTGTCAGCGCCCCCACATGCCGGCGATACAATTACCGGACAATCGGGCAAGGCAACCTGTCATCTTGAGGAAATACTATATAATGAAAAAGAGGCCCTTACAGAACTTATAGAATATGCGCGTTCCAGACATCCTGGTATGAGGATTGTAACGCTTGATAAGGGGCTGGATATATATAAAGTGAGGAGTGAGGAGTGAGGCGAAACTGATATGAAAAATTCTGAGGTTCTGATTACCGGACTTGGCGTGATATCTGCTGCCGGCAGGGGTCTTTCCGTGACGCTTGATTCATTCAAAAGAGTAGATAGAAACGCTGGGCCTGTCTCGCTTTTCACTACCTCTTTGGAATGTCCGGTTTTTGAGGTCAGGCAGATACCCGCCGGTTTTATAGTGGAGAAAAGCAGGACTCTCAGCCTTGCGCTCTGCGCGCTTGACGAGGCCATGGACAGCACCTCGCTTGGCGATCTCACCGGGCTGCGCGTCGGCGTAAGCATTGGCACGACAGTGGCAAGCCAGCTAAATGACCTGGAGTTTTACCGCTCCTACAGGCAAAGCGGCAACGCCCCCATGGAAGTTGTGGACAGATATATCAAGGGGAACATTGCGGAATTCATCGCCCGTAAGATCAGCGCCAGAGGCCCTGCCCTGACTGTAGTGAACGCCTGCTCCTCAGGGACTGATGCGATCGGCATGGCTTTTTCGTGGCTGAAAACAGGGCTTTGCGATATTGCGGTTGCAGGAGGCGCTGATGAATTGAGCCTCATTCCCCTTTGCGGTTTCAGCTCCCTCGGTATAGTCAATCAGTCCCTGTGTTCACCTTTTGACCGGGACCGCAGGGGACTGAATCTGGGCGAGGGCGCTGGCATCCTGATACTTGAGACAGAGGCTTCCGCCAAGCTGAGGGGCAAGTCTTCAGATCTCTGTATTTTGGGCTATGGCGCATCAGCTGATGCCTATCACCTCACAGCGCCCAGACCTGACGGCGCAGGGCTGGAGGCCTCTATAAATAAAGCCCTAGCAGAGGCAGGTATAGGGCCGGGTGAAATATGTTTTGTCAACGCCCATGGAACAGGGACAACAGATAATGATCTGGTTGAGGGCAAGGTGCTGGGAAGAATGTTCGGGCCTGACCTTAAGGTGTTATCGACAAAGGGGTTTACAGGGCATACCCTTGGCGCTGCAGGTGGGCTTGAGGCCGCCTTTACAGCAGCCGGCCTGAGCGAGGGATGGATACCTTCCAGCCCAGGGTTCAGGAATAAGGATGATGATATCCCCATTACGCCGGTAAAGGAAGAAACCAGAATCAAAGGCAGATATGCGGTATCAACATCCCTTGCCTTTGGCGGCAACAACGCAGCGCTTTTATTGGGGAGAGGGTAGAAAATGAATCTGCTCGGCATAGGGATAATATTCAGCGGCGGCAGAGGTATCGGGCGTTATGAAGATGCGCTGAAGCAGGGTTGGCAGCAGCCGGTGGAATATGATATTCCCCGCATACAAAAGAGATTGCCTGTCTATGCAGTGAACAATGGGGACATAGCAGACAAGGTCCTGCTGAAAAAAATGCGCAGGGCCGACAAGCTGAGCAAAATGGCTGTCCTGGCAGCATCTGATGCAATCAAGGATAGCGGAGTTGATATTAACAAAAACAGGACCGGTATAATTTTATCTACTGCCTTCGGCGCGCATCAGACCACATTCGATTTTCTTGATAATATTATTGATTACGGTGAAGCCCAGGTATCTCCCACAATATTTTCGAATTCTGTGCATAACGCGGCTGTCTCCTATATTACTTCTGCACTGGATATAACCGGCCCGGCCCTGACAGTTACGCGGTTCTCTTTCCCTTTCCAAAGCGCCCTTCAGCTTGCGCAGGTGTGGCTCCTTGATGGCCGCTGTGACTCTGTACTTGTGGGTGTGGCGGACGAGTGCGGGGAGGTCATGAGATATATCTTTGACGGAAAACTGGGCACAGCAACAGACGGCAAGGTGAGGCCTTTTCATTTCTCCCCAACATCACCTCCGGTCCCTGGGGAGGGAAGTGTCTTCTTTGTCGTCTCCTGGAAGTCGCCGGAAAAGGCCTATTGCAGAATAGACGATATTGCTTTTAACGAAGGACTTGGGCCTAATGAAGCGTCAGACATTGACCTTATTGATTCCGATGGTACCATTGACGGGACCGCATATCTTAAAGCGCTTTCCCCAACAGTCCCTGTTGCCGCTTATTCGCCTTTATTTGGAAGCCTCATGACCGGCAGTGCCTTTAATTGCGCGGCAGGAGCCCTGATGATAAAAAAACAGATGCAATATGCCGGTCCAATACTTGAGAACCCGCACAACGTCAATCTGGTCGATGTGAGCAGACCTGCCGGAATTGATTTAATACGTTCTATTGGATATAATTGTTCGGCTGAAAGCGCGGTTATCTGCTTAAGAAAAAGCCGGTTATAATATCACCTGAGACGGAAATGACAAAAAAGGAAGTAGAGGAAAAATTGATAGACGGCGTCTCTGAGATACTCTCTATTGACAGATATTCAGTGGATGTTGATATGCCCTTTAAAGAATTGGGACTCGATTCGCTTGGTTTTGTCGAGATGCTTGTATTTATTGAAAAGACCTTTAATCTCAATATGGTCGAAACTGATTTGACCAAAAAGGATTTTGAGACACTGAATTCTCTGGCGGCCTTTATCACCTCAAAGCTCTAATTATGGGCTTTGTTATCCCTTCGTCCAAAAACAAATTGTATCTGTCCGGCACGGACTGGGTAATCAATACGCTTGACCATACGATGAAATCCATGACCTGCGCGGGAAATATGTCTCAGATCGTTCTTGTGATGGATGCGCAGCTTGACGAAGGTCCCCTCAGGCAGCGGCTGGGAGATTTTCTGAAAGAGTTTCCGATGCTTCAGGGTAATGTGTGCCGGGACTTCAATCTCACCCCCTACTGGCGATTACCTGAAAAGGCGACCGTTGACTTCAAGCTCAGTGTCCATGAAACAGAAGAAAATCCGTCACTGGAGGAGGCCCTGCTATTACTTGAAAAGGCCGTGAACAGCCCTTTCCCGGACAATGAACATCTTGCGTTCCATCTTATGCAGAGGGGAAAAAAGGACAGTATCTTTGCGATGACCTTTGACCATCGCCTGTTCGATGCGCGTGGGGCTGAAAACTTTCTCGAGCTGTTTCTGCAATATTCTTCGGGAGCAGACCTTGCGGCCATTTTGCAGGGGCTGCAACTGACCGCCCCTGCGGACCTTTCAGACTGGATGCAGAAATTTTATTCAGGCAGGAATGTTAACCGTAAGATGATCGCCCTTTCAAAACCAGCCTTTGAAATCCTGCCTCTTCCGCAGGAAAAGGACAGGGGCTTTAAATTCCGCCTTATTTCTTTTGACGAAGAAGAGACGACCAGAATTTTCGAGGCCGCGTATAGCCAGGCCGGGTATTTGATGGAGATGCCCTATCTGCTCTCTGTTGTCATACAGGCGGTCCATCAGCTTTTTAAAGAAAAGGGGATAGAGACGAATAATTATGTGGTCCCTGTCACCATTGATTCGAGAACAAGCGAGGACATAACACAGGAATTATTTCTGAACCACGTTTCCTACCTGTTTTTCAAGGTCCCGGCAGAGGAGACTGCCGACCTGAAGAAGATTATGAAGACAGTGAAGGGCCAGATGTATGAGCAGGTAAAAGCCGGGATGCCGAAAGACCTTTCCGCTGCGAGCGCACTGCTGCGTATCGCCCCGCTTTCTTTTTTGGAAAAAGTTTTTCGCCTGCCAATGGGTGGAAAGGTTGCATGGGGTCGGAAATAAAAAATCTTTTTCATACCCCACGGGTCCCGGTCCCGCCCGGACTGGGGGTTTTTTTCAATTCTTTTGACGGACGGCTGAATTTTGTTATCTCTTATCTCGACGGACTGTTGTCTGATGAGGAAGTCCTGATGCTGACAAAAGGCGTAAAGGAGAAACTGGAGGTTTCCGTGTGAAAAGTATTCGGACCGATGTGCTGATTGCAGGCGGTGGTGTTTCCGGTGTGGCGGCAGCTGTGGCAGCTGCGCGGCAGGGAGCGCGTACGTGTCTTGTCGAGAAAGAAGGTTTTCTGGGTGGTATCGGCTATTCCGGATTGCTCAGGCATATCTGCGGCCTTTACCTCAATAGTGACAGTATGCCCGAAGAAACTCTCAACAAGGGACTATCCCGGGAGGTTGTCGCCTTACTGAATGCATTATCTCCTGATAAGACAGTGCAGAAAATGGGGCGGGTCTATGTCCTGCCTTATTCCAGGGAAGACCTCAGAACTGTTTTTGATTCCTTCTGCCGGGCAGAATCAAATATCGAGGTTTGTCCGGATACAACGGTGGTATCGGTCAGCAAGAGTGGAGAAAAAATAGACGGGGTAATGGTGGCATGTGCAGGCGCCGACTATGAAATAGTACCCGGCATGGTGATAGACTGCTCAGGCAGCGGAGCGGTTTCAGCGATGGCAGGGGCCGACTTTGAGGCAGCTCCGCAGGAAAAACTCCAGCTTGCCGCGTATGTGATGCATATAAGGGGGCTGAAAGATTATGATGAAAGCCTGCGGCTGAAAGTCCCGTGGTGCCTGGCCGAGGCTGTGAAAAACAGGATTCTGCCTCCTGAACTCAGATTTTCAGTCCTGGTCCCCGGTGACAGTCCGGACGAGGGATACCTGAAAGTTAGTGTGTCTGTTTCGAACGATATCGAAAGCAGACAAGGGGCGATAACGGATGCGCTGTCAGCCTACAAGTATTTGTCAGACAGGCTCGATGCATTCAGGGACTCCTGCATCGCGGAAACTTCCAAAGGTGTTCTGGAAAGGGAGGGCAGGAGGATCAGGGGTGAGTACATGCTTACGGAAGAAGATGTCCTGAGCGCAAAGAAATTTCCGGACGGCATTGTCAGAAGTTCATGGCCCATAGAGCTATGGGACAGGAACAAAGGGACGATTTACCGGTATGTGAAAAAGGGTGATTATTATGAGATACCTTTCGGCTGTTTGAAGGTGAACGGCTTTGACAACTTATTATGCGCCGGTCGCTGTATATCGGTTTCTCACGAGGCGCTCGGCTCTACAAGGGTGATGGGCACATGCATCTCCCTGGGAGAGCAGGCAGGAAGGGCAGCAGCCCGCAAGATCAAATATGGAGCTTACCTTTCATCGCATAAGGAAATATAAATACAGGAGGCCTTACTACCCATGAACCGGTAAGAAGGTGATATGAACATATTCGATACGATCAGAAAAGAGACACGGGACTTTACCGGGAAAACAGCGGTCATCGAAGGCGATGCAATGCTTTCCTATGGGAGGCTCCTCTCCTTTGCTGATATGACTGCGTCTTCTCTCAGGGCAAAAGGCGTGGGCCGGTTTCACAGGGTGGGTCTTTTGTGCGGCGACTCCATTGACTACATTACGACAAATCTTGCGGTCTTGTCCCTTTCGGCGGTGATCGTTCCTGTCTCTCCTGAACAGGCTGATAAGGAGATAAAAGAAATTATAGAAAGGATATCTCTTGATTACCTGATATTTGAAAAAGGGACATATCAGGAAGAAGGCTCCGAAATTCTCCCATCAGAGGGTTTGCTTAAAAAGGAATTGCGGATACTTAAAAGAAACGTCCCTGCATTGCCCTATGCTGAATATTACAGGATCAATCCTGCATTCATCCGTTTCAGCTCCGGCACTACCGGCGCAAGCAAGGGGGTGGTCATGTCCCACGAGGCCATCATTGAAAGGACGGACGCGGCAGACAAAGGCCTGAAGATCACTTCGGAAGATACAGTACTGTGGGTGCTCTCGATGAGTTTCCATTTCGTGGTGACCATACTCCTTTTTCTGCGCCGCGCGGCAACCATCGTACTTTGCAGTCATAATTTTCCGGAATCTCTTATAGAGGGGATTACGCGTCATAAAGGTACGTTTATTTATGCCTCACCTTTTCACTGTAACGTAATGGTCCGTTCAGACCTTCTTTCTCCCTGGTCTCTCAGTAATATACGTCTGGCGATTTCAACCGCCATGAAGCTTCCCCGTGCCATCGCAGAGGAGTTTTCCGCGAAGTTCGGATTTGAACCGGCCGAGGCCTACGGTATTATCGAGGTGGGGTTGCCGTTCATTAATCTGTTGTCCGGAGGGGAAAGCAGGGAGGGCGTTGGCAGGCCCCTTCCGGACTATGAGGTCGAAATAGCAGCAAAAGACACTGACGGCGTCGGGGAGATTTATATCAGGGGGAAGGGCATGTTTGACGCCTACTTTTCACCATGGCAGGGTCAGGAGAGCGTGCTGAAGGACGGCTGGTTCAGGACTGGTGACCTCGGCAGGCTCGAAAATGATGGTCATCTGACTATTGTCGGAAGGGAGAAGGATGTCATCAATTTTGTGGGGATGAAGGTTTTCCCTTTTGAAGTGGAAGCTGTGCTGAACGAATATCCCCTCGTGAAAGAGTCGATGGTTTACGGCGTATCCCACCCGCAGTACGGGCAGCTGCCCGCGGCTATGCTTGTCTTGAGAAACAGCCCGTCACGGGAACTGGACTTGGGTGATTTACGAAGGTTCTGCTATCAGAGGATGTCTCAATATAAAGTGCCCAAGGATTTTCAGGTCGTGGATGCATTGCCAAAAACAGCAAGCGGAAAGGTAAGGCGTGAAAATACTCCTCATTAATCCCTTTGGCTCAAACTGGATAGAAGGGCTCAGGGACGATACGGAAAGGGCCGTGCGGTTGGCCCCGATGGGAATACTTTTTCTGGCATCATATCTTATAAAGAACGGTTTTGACGTAGATATTCATAACTGCCGTGCTGGGCAGAGAGGGACAGCAGAGCTTATGAACAGGGTCAGTTCCCTGAAACCTGACATGATCGGTTTTACCGCGACAACTTCGGGTTTCATGGACGCCTACCGCAAGGTGACAGAGATCAGGAAGGTCATGCCTGAGGTGAAGATTGTGTTCGGCGGGGTCCATGTTTCTGCGTTACGGGAGAAGATACTGGAAAGTTTTCCGCTCATTGATTTTCTCGTGACAGGTGAAGGTGAAATGGCCATGACTGACCTGGCAGGAGGGAAAGATCCCCGCACAATCCAGGGGGTGATCTCCCGTGATGGTGACAATATCTGTTCAGGCGGATTCCGGACTGAGCTTTGCGAACTCGATGATCTCCCGTTTCCAGCATACCAAAAGCTTGAAGGGTTTCCGAAATACTTTGAGCCCCCGCTTTTTAATTATCCCAGGTCCCCCAGCGCTACGATTATCTCCAGCAGGGGCTGTCCCTACCAGTGTTCCTATTGCGACCGGTCTGTTTTTCGGAGGAGCTTCAGGTATAATTCAGCCGAATATCTCTATGAGCAGATGCGTCTTCTCAGGAAGGACTTCAAGATAAGGCATATTTTTTTCTATGACGATCTCTTCACCTTTAACAGAAAAAGGGTGGAGGAGTTCTGCGGGCTGCTCAGGAAAAAGCCTTTGCATATGACCTTTAATTGCGCGGTAAGGGTAGGGCATGCGGATGACGAGCTCCTGCAAACTCTCAAGGCCTCGGGTGGCTGGATGGTGAGCATAGGTATGGAATCCGGAGACCAGGAACTGCTTGACAGGCATAAGGCAAAGGTGACCCTGCATCAGATAAGGGACACGGTCAGGCGGATACAGAAAAACAACATGAGGGCCAAGGGTCTCTTTATGATGGGGCTTCCCGGCGAGACCGAGCAGACGATACAAAGGACTGCTGATTTTATCGAGGAACTCGGACTTGACGATATGAACATGACCAAGTTTACGCCCTTTCCCGGGTCCCCGGCCTATCAGACGATCCATGAAGAGGGGACGTTCGAGGAGAACTGGGAATTAATGAACTGCCTGAATTTTGTCTTTGTTCCCAAGGGCATGGAATCGAAAGAGAAGATGGAGAGGCTCTACAATCAGTCTATAAAGCGTTTCTACACAGGAAAGAACTGGATCAGGAAATTCGGCCCCCTTATGTTCAAGTGTCCCGACAGCACATTCAGGATCATAAAAAATCTTCCCACGTTTCTGAATATCAGAAAACAGTTCGACTGAAACAGCAGAGGATGGAACACATCTTCCCCTGGGGTCAGCGGAAGAAAGAGACGCCGAAAAGTATCCTGCTCGAATTCAGAGGTCCGTTGGGCGTTGCGGTTCCGGCGTTAGAGATATGATGAAACCGGTAGCTGAAATCCAGACTGGTATTCTTCCTGAAAAAATAATGGAACCCTGTTCCGACCTGATGGGTGCCGTTGAGCTTTCTTCCGAGTTCAGGCGCGTTGAGGTCTGTGTATACTAACCCGCCTCCCCCAAAGATGTAAGGGGTCATTGTTTTCGATGCGGTAAAAACCCACGATGCAAGAAAAGTGATTCCAATCATCGGCGTTGTTTCAGGGCTGACAACATAATGCAGGGGCAGTTCAATGATTATCTCATGCCTTCCGCGATACCATGATTTACCGACTTCTTCAGATAAAAAGTGCCCGTAGCTCAATATGAGCTCCGCTGTTTCTACCTTTGTTTCCGTGGCGCCGAGTCCCGGATGAGTGACTCCATAGCCGGTTGAAACAGTCCAGTGCCCCTTTGCTTTGTCTATTCCAGGCTCCTGTTCTCCTGCGAAGGCCGGTGAAGTAACAAGGAAAAGCAGCAGGGCGAAGGCTGCAAAGAAAAATCCTTTAAGGGACGTGTTTTTCAAAAATCGCATTGATAATCGTCTCCTCACTTTAAAACGCTGCTGTGAGGGCATGTAAGGCTTTCATGCTTTTCAGGACGTTTTCAGGTGAATGGGCTTCAAGGGTGTATATACAGTTTTTGTTGCTGAGGAGTTCAAAAAAACTTATAAAATTAAAGGTGCCGTCACCTACGGGAAGATGCTGGTCGGATGTTCTGTCGTTGTCATGAAGGTGAAGTTCTATGATATAAGGTTTCAGTGATGCTATCCAGTCTTTGAGCGGCGACTTTGAGAAAAGGTTGAAATGCCCTGTATCAAAGCAGACCCCGAAATTATCCGAGTTCATTTCCTCCATGAGTATTTTTAAATTTATCGGCGCTTCTTCAAATATATTCTCAATAGCGATCTTTACTCCCTGGCTTGCAGCCCTCGCGTTAAGAGGCTGCCATGTCATAAGACTTTTTTCGAGCCAGAGGTCGAGTTTTAACTCATATTTCCATTTGTCATAGCCGGAATGAAAAACGATTGTCTTTGGCTTTAAAATTTCAGATATATCAAGGATATGAGAGAATCTTCCAAGCATAACCTCGCGGACTTTGGAATCCACCGCGCCAGGTGAAATATCCATAAAAGGCGCATGGATTGAAAGTGACGGGTTATGAGTAAGAATTTCCATGACCGCAAAAATACTTTTGTTCGAGACAGTGTCCAAGCTTGCTGAGCTGAAGTATATTTCAAGATTCAGCCTGTTTTCGATAATCAGATCGATATATTCCGGAATTCTATCAAAAGGGATATGGACATGAGGGGCTATCACCTGCCTGTAACCGCCGGTTCTTTTATTTTGGTTGTTGTTTCGGTTGATGCAGCGGAACTGTCTTTCTTTTTTTCCGGCGGAGAAGCCTTTGGCGTATTGCCCTTGTTTGATGCATAATCAGTGGCATACCATCCTGTGCCTTTCAGAATAAAGGTTGTGTTTGAGAGTATTTTTTTGAGTTGGCCTTTACAATCAGGACAGGTCGTTAAAGGCTTTGCAGTAATTTTTTGTATTATCTCAAGCTGCTTATTGCATTTTTTGCATACGTACTCATATATCGGCATTTCCATGGACCTCCCCAAAAATAACTTAACTTTATAATATAACCTGAATTTTGAGACTGCGTCAATTTTAGAAAGGTGTTTAAAAAGTATATAATACGAACATGGTTATTGCAGGGCTGACAGGAAATTACGGCATGGGGAAGAGCTTTGTTCTTTCGGTCTTCAGGGAACTTGGAGCCATAATTTTGGACAGTGATGAAATCATTAATCTTCTCCTTGAGGACAAGAAAGTGATTCTCAGTATTAAAAAAATACTGGGGGGCCGGGTGGAAAAGGAAGACGGCATGCTCGACAAGGTTGAGGTGGCGAAAATAATATTTAACAACAGTGGGTTAAGACATAAACTTGAAGCATTGCTTCATCCTATGGTTTTCGATAAAGTAGAAAGTTCTCTACATAAAATAAAAGGGAAGAGGCGGATTGTTATTGTAGAAGTCCCCCTTGTTTTTGAGGGCGGATACCAGGGCAGGTTTGACAGGACTATTACAGTCTTTACCACACAAAAGGCGGCCATTGAGAGATTGATGAAGGATGGAGTATCCCGCAGCAATGCCATGAAGCGGCTGAAGGCCCAACTGCCGATACGGATAAAGAAGAAAAAGGCGGACTACCTTATTGATAATAATGGCGCTAAACAGAAGACCCGTAAACAGGTGAAAAGTATTTATAAAAATTTACTCAAGGAAATAGTTTAACCCCAAAAATGTATTTGAATTATATTCGCAGGGGCACGAATGCCTTCAAAGTCTTTTGATTTCAACAGGATTTTCCAGTATTCCGTAATACAATTTACAATCGCTGAAAGAATAATTATACGCAGGTTAAAAATTGTATTCCGGCATGTAAAAGGTGTTGCTGCAAAATACTTTTCAGCCATCCATGCCCCTGCTGACTGCATTTTTTGGGTTAATGAATAAGCAAGAACGCCCTGTGCTCTTGGCACAGGGATGAATTGCTTCCTGATTTGTGTCATTGCCCGACCCCCTCTGTCATTGCCCGACCCCCCTCCGTCATTCCACGACTTGATCGGGGAATCCAGTTCCTTTTTCTGGATTGTCCGGTCAAGCCGGACAATGACAACAATATATAAATCTGG